>JAKSVS010000002.1 GCA_024407815.1 Mycoplasmoidaceae bacterium | reverse complement strand
ATTACAAGAATTAATGAATAAACAGGAAAAAGATACAAAACAAGCTAAAAAACCAGCAGTTGCGAAAGAAGTAAAGAAAGGGGAAAATAAATAATGGAAACTAAAAAGTTTAAGAAAACTTTAACTGGTGTTGTCGTTTCTCAAAAGAATGCTAAAACAGTTACTGTTGAAGTTGAAAGAAAATTTAACCACCCCCTATATAAGAAGCTTGTTATTATGCATAAAAACTATGCAGCTCATGACGAACACTCTATTGCTAAATTAGGTGATCTAGTAAGAATTAGAGAATGCCGTCCAATGAGTAAAACAAAACACTTTTACGTTGTAAAAGTAGTAAAGAAGGCTGAATAATTATGGCTATTCAATTCATGACAAGATTAAACGTTGCTGATAATACTGGCGCAAGAGAAGTCGGTGTGATTAAAATAATGGGCAACTCTTGACAAAAGAACTGCAACATCGGAGATGTGGTTAAAGTCTCTGTTAAAAAATGTTCTCCAATTGGACAAGTGAAGCAACACCAAATGTTCTTTGCTGTAATTGTAAGAACTAAAAAAGGTATTAAAAGAGCTAATGGAACAAAGCTTGCATTTGATGACAACGCTTGCGTATTAATCAAAGCAAAAGATGATTCAACACCAAGAGGAACACGTATCTTTGGTCCAGTAGCTAGAGAACTAAGAGATAAGGGCTACACTAAAATTGTCTCATTAGCTCCAGAAGTTTTATAGAAAGGATCTAAGTTTATGCAAAGAATTAAAAAAGGTGATAAAGTTAGAATCATTTCTGGAAAACTATATGGTAAAGAAGGAATTGTTCTTCAAGTTTGCCCAACTTGTAAGAAAGCGATTGTTGAAGGCTTGAATAAAGTTAAGAAACATCAAAAAGCTGCTCAAGGAAAAGAAAGGGGCGGCATTGTTGAAAAAGAAAATTGAATTCCTTTATGCAAACTTGCCTTAGTTGTTCCAAAAGCTAAACGTGGCGTAAGCAAGATTAGCTATAAGAAAAACAAAGATGGCAAGAAAGTTAGGGTTGCTAAGGTTACGGGATCTGAAATCGAAAGCAACAAGAAAGCTAAATAAGGAGGTTAGTTATGGCAAATGAATTAAGTAAAAAATATAAAAAACTAATTGCAGACAAACTAACTGCTGAATTTGGCTACAAATCACCAATGCAAGTTCCTACCCTTGATAAAATTATTATCAATGGTTGTGCAGGTGACTCAACACAAGATGCTAAGTTATTAGATGAACTATACAACGAAATAATGTTAATAACTGGCCAAAAACCAATCAAGACTAAATCTAAGAAAGCCATTGCAACTTTTAAGTTACGTGAAAACCAAGAAATTGGTGTTAAAGTAACTCTAAGACAAGAAGCAATGTGAAACTTTGTTGAAAAACTAGTTAAGATTGCTCTTCCACGAGTAAGGGACTTTAGAGGATTAAAAGACAATAGTTTTGATGGTAAAGGTAACTTTACCTTAGGTATTAAGGAACAAAACATCTTTACAGAAATTAATTTTGATGATATTAAACGTGTAAGAGGTTTTGATGTTACCTTTGTAACTAGTACAAGCAATGATAAGGAAGCTAAGGCATTATTACAAGCTATTGGCTTACCATTCATTCAAAAGAAGAAATAAGGAGAGAATATGGCAAAAAAATCATTAAGAGTAAAAGCTAATAGAAAACCAAAATTTTCTACACGTGGTTACACTAGGTGCGTAAGATGCGGTCGTGTTCACGGTGTTAATAGGAAATATGGTCTATGCCGTTTATGCTTTAGGGAATTAGCATACAAAGGTGCTATTCCTGGCGTAAAGAAAGCATCATGATAAGGAGAAAATAAACTATGTTTATGGATCCAATCTCTGATTTAATTAGTAAATTAAACAACGCTAACAAAGCTCGTTTATTTAGAATTAAAATCCAAACTTCTAACCTTACAACTTCTATCCTTGACATTCTAAAGAATGAAGGATACATTACTAGTTACCAAATTAAAAATGCAGGTAAGACAAAGAAAAAAATAACAATCATCAATTTAAAGTATAAAAATCAAATTCCTGCAATCAATGGTGTTAGACAAATATCTAAACCAGGTTTGAGAATTTATACTTCAGCAGAAGACATGCCAAGAGTATTAAACGGCCTTGGCACTGCTATTGTTACAACAAGTCATGGTGTAATGACAGGAAAACAAGCAAGAAAAGCCAACATTGGTGGCGAAGTACTTGCTTACATTTGATAGGAGGATACTATGAGTCATAAAGGTAATAAATTAATTAAGATTATTGACGGAACACAAGTAGATATTGCTCCTAACAAAGTAACAATAAAAGGCCCACAAGGTCAACTAACAGTTGACTATCCTGCTAACTTGATCAAAGTTGAAAAAGTTGACAAGGATATTAAAGTTAGTCGTGTAAACGATGAAAAACAAACAAAAATGTACCATGGTACAGTCAACGCTAATATAGCTAATGCTATTGTTGGTGTAAACACTGGCTTTAAGAAAACATTAAAGATTGTTGGTGTTGGTTATAAAGCAGCTGTAACTAATGGCAAATTAGTTTTGGCTATGGGATTTAGTCACCCAGTTGAATTTGCTATACCACAAGGATTAAAAGTTACTTGTCCTTCAGCAATTCAAATTGATATTCAAGGCTTTGACAAAGTCTTAGTTGGCGAATTTGCTGCCAACGTTCGTAAGGTACGTAAACCTGAACCATATAAAGGTAAGGGAATTATGTACGAAAACGAACACATAATTCGTAAAGTTGGAAAAACTGCTGAAGCAACTGCTACAGCAGCACCTAAGAAATAGAGGTAATTTATGAAGAAATATTCAAAAACAAGAAAAGCAGCTAGAACATTACGTCATGGACGTATTACTAGAAAACTTAAATTGAATGGTAATGAATTACCTAGATTAGTCGTTACTAAAACTAACGCAAATATTATTGCTCAAATATTTGATGATGCTAAAGGTGTAACACTTGTTAGCTCATCATCAATCCAACTTAAATTAAAATCTGGCAATGTTAAAGCTTGTGAAAAAGTAGGCGAAGACATCGCAAAGAAAGCTTTAGCAAAAAATATTAAGAAAGTTTCATTTGACCGTGGTGGTAGCAAATACCACGGCAGAGTTCAAGCGCTAGCTGATGCAGCTAGAAAAGCTGGACTAGAGTTCTAATTAGGAAGGAATTAACATGGAAGATAACAAACAAGTTAAAACGGAACAAGCTCCTGTAGCTCAACCAGCTAAGGAAGCTAAACCCGAAGTTAAGGTAGAAGCAAAACCAGCTCCGGCTCCAGCTAAACCCGTTGAAGCTCCTGCTAAGGTTGAAGCTAAACCTGCTGATAAAAAAGCAGATGGTAAGCAAACAAAGAAACCTGATGGCAAAGATGGCAAGAAAAATTTTGTTAAGAGACCTAGACAACCAATCGATGGTTTCAACGAAAAAGTCGTTGCTATCAAACGTATTTCAAAAACAACTAAAGGTGGTAGAAACATGCGTTTCTCTGTTCTTGTTGTTATTGGAGACAAGAAAGGCCAAGTTGGTTTCGGAATGGGTAAATCAGCAGAAATTCCAAATGCAATGAAGAAAGCTAATAAGAACGCTAGAAACAACATTACTAAAGTAACTATCAATAAAAAAGGCACACTTTACCATGAAGTTGTTGGTAAATCATGTGCTGCTAAAGTATTATTAAAACCAGCACCTGAAGGTACAGGTATTGTTGCTGGTGGTGCAATTCGTGCTGTTATTGAAGCAGCAGGATTTAAAGATGTTTATACTAAGAACTTAGGTAAAAACACAGCTGTTAATATGATTAGAGCAACTATTAACGGTCTTAAAGCACAAAAGACTCCTTCTTATATAGCACAAATGCGTGATAAGAAAGTCAACGAACTATAAGGAGCGTTAAACTATGGAATTACATAATTTAAAATATACAAAAGGATCTAGAGACCACAAAGTTAAAACTTTAGGTCGTGGTTATGGATCTGGTATGGGTAAAAGATCAACTAGAGGACAAAAAGGTCAACATGCTAGAAAATCTGGTAATGTTAGACAAGGTTTCGAAGGTGGTCAAACGCCTTTATATAGAAAAATCCCTAAAGTTGGTTTTAACAACTACGACTTTGCTAATCGACCAGTTGTGTTCACAACTGATGTTATCGCAAAGATAAAAGTTGTAGACCGTAAGTCATTAATTGAAGCAGGCTTATTGCCAAAGAACAGTAAAGCTCCAATTAAAGTAATTGCTGGTAAAAAACCTTTGAAATCATCTATTGATGTTTCAGTTAATATGATTTCAAAAGGTGCTAAAAAGCAAATTGAATCAGCCCAAGGAAAAGTTAAAATCGTTAAATAATTAATATGGAAAATCAAACAAACAACACATCGCTTGGACAAAGGATAAAAAGTACCTTTAAACCAATATTCACAAACAGGACTGTATTAGTTTCAGTACTAATCACTCTTGCTTTTGTTGTGTTGTATCACTTAGGTACGATGTTGACACTTCCTGGTGTAACATTACCAGAAGCGTATAACACCAGAGGATCATTTGCTGAAATGTTAAACTTGCTTTCAGCAGGTGGTTTGGAACGTATGTCAATATTTGCCATTGGTCTTGGACCATATATTACTTCGCAAATCATTATTCAATTGTTATCAAGCGATTTAGTTAAACCATTATCCAGAATGGCAAAGGCTGGTGAGCGAGGAAAGAAAAAACTAGAAATAATAACTAGACTAGTTACTTTGCCATTCTGTCTTGCTCAATCATATGCCACATTAGCATTGATTTTGCCAAACAATAGTGATACTAGTACAGGTATTACAATCTTTGGTCAATCAACAGTTAATGGTTTATTCACTAGTGAAACTGGTGGCGCTATTGGTTTAATGCTTTTGTTAACAGCCGGAACTTATATTGCTATCTTTATTGGTGATATGATTACCAAACGTGGAGTTGGAAATGGTATAACAACTCTAATCTTAGTTGGTGTTGTTGGGCAATTAGTTTCTAGTTTTAACAACGTGTCCACTTTCATATCTGAACAACTTATTACATCTAATGATGTAACAGCAGCATTAGGATGTGTGCTATATACATTATTCTTCGTTGTTATTGTTATCCTCGTAATCTTTATTAATGGTTCTGTAAGAAAGATTCCGATTCAACAAACGGGTCAAGGTTTGATTAGTGATAAAAAAGAATTACCTTATTTGCCAATCAAATTAAATGCCGCTGGTGTTATTCCTGTAATCTTTGCTTCATCTGTTATTACTATTCCAGGAACTATAGCTCAATTTATACCAGCATCAAGTTATACAGTTAAGGAAGTTCTAACTAACTGATTAACGCCTGGTTCATGAGCTGGTGTAGCAATTTACTTTGTATTAATAATAGTGTTTAGCTTCTTCTATTCATATATTGAAATTAATCCAGAACAACTTGCTGAGAATTTCCAAAAGAGTGGTAAATTCATTCCAGGTATAAGAATGGGCGAAGACACTGAAAAACACATTACTAAAGTTCTATTTAGAATGAATTGAATTGGTGCACCATTCCTAGCAATTGTTTCCTCTATTCCTTATGTTCTTTCTTTAACAACAGGAATTCCATCAGGAATGAGTCTATCTGGAACAGGTATCATTATTATGGTTAGTGCAAGTATTGAATTATGGGCCGCAATTAAATCAGCTAGCACAACAAGTGGTTACGTTGCAACCAGAAGAAATATCGAGTCATCACATTATGGTGCTGATGAAGAAGAAAAGGAGAAGGTAACACAATTATGATAATTATTTTGTTAGGCGCTCCTGGTTCAGGAAAAGGATCAATTTCAAATTATTTGAAAGAACAATATAATTTCATCCACATTTCAACTGGTGATTTGTTTAGAAAAACATTAGCATCGGGAACTGAATTTGGAAACAAAGTTAAAGCTATTGTTCAAAGCGGTAAGCTTGTTGACGATTCCATTACTAATGAGATTGTTTCACAAGAATTAGCTAAATTAGATTTATCTAAATTAAACATTATTCTTGATGGCTATCCTCGCAATATTGTTCAACTTAATCACTTAAAATCTATTGCAAAAATTGATTATGCTATTGATGTTCAAGTGGATAAGGACGAAATGATTAAAAGAATAACTGGACGAAGAACATGCCCAATGTGCAAACAAATCTACAATATTTATTACAAAAAGCCAAAAGTTGAAGGCGTTTGTGATAATGATGGGGCAAATTTAACACAACGAAGTGATGACCAAGAATCAGTTGTCATTGAACGTTACAAGACATATATGTCTCTAAACGCCCCATTAATTGCTGAATGCAAAAAAATGAATATTTTGCATGAGGTTAGAAATGATTCCTTCGAAACAGCAGTTAAAGAAGTAAAACAAATCTGCAATTTAAAATAATGATATATATCAAATCAGAAAAAGATGTAGAGGGCATTAAAAAGGCTTGTGAGATTTGAAAAAAAGTTAAACAAATCTTAATTGATAATACCAAGCCTGGAATCAGCACAAAGAAATTGGATTCTATTGTTGCTGAGGCCATTGACTCTTTCGGAGCAAAAGCTAGCTTCTATCAATATGAAGGCTTTCCAGGTCATATCTGTATTTCGGTGAATGAACAAATAATTCATGGAATTCCAGATAACTACAAATTAACTAAGTCTGACATTGTTACTTATGATGTTGGAATTACATATAAAGGATATATATGTGATGCGGCTTTTAGTCTTGTTTTGGATTCAAAAAACATCCCTGCTCAAGAAATTCATCAAGCAACTCTTGACTGTTTACAAGCAGGAATAAGCCAAATCAAAGCGGGGGCAAAACTTGGTGACATATCATATGCGATTCAAGAAACTGCCTTCTATCATGGCTACCAAGTCATTAGAGAATATGGTGGCCATGGTTGTGGACTTCATGTCCATGAAGACCCAATAATTCTTAATTACGGTCAACCTAATACAGGTATTGAATTAAAAGCTGGAATGGTACTTTGTATCGAACCAATGCTTTTAACCGATAGTGAGAAAATTGTGGTCGATGAAGAAAATGGTTGAACAGTTTCTTCAAAAAACGGCAAACTAACATGTCACGAAGAACACATGGTACTTGTGACAGACTTAGGATGCATTGTATTAACAGCTGATTAATGAAAGGAAAATAATGGCTGATCAAGACAAAATTAAAATGAAGGGTAATGTGAAAGACGTTCTACCCGGTGGAGCATACAAAGTGATGCTTGATAATGGCGTAGAAATTACAGCCCACGTATCAGGTAAAATTCGTATGTGCAAAATACGTATTCTACCCGGTGATACCATAGAAGTTGAGTTAAGTCCTTACGATTTAACACGTGGAAGAATCACTTATCGTCAAAATTAAAAAAGGAGAAAATATGAAAGTAAGAGCTTCTGTAAAACCAATCTGTAAAGATTGTAAAGTAATTAAAAGAAAAGGTCGTGTTATGGTTATTTGTAAAAATCCTAAACACAAACAAAGACAAGGATAAGGAGAGAATATGGCACGTTTATTAGGTGTAGACATTCCAAATAATAAGAAAATTGCTTACGCATTGACAGCAATTTATGGTATTGGCATATCTTCAGGAAGAAAAATCTGCAAAACTGCTGGTGTTGATCCAGAAAAGAAAACTGCAGATCTTGAAGAAAAAGAATTTGCTGCTATCCGTGAAGCTGCTAGTAAATACACAATCGAAGGTGATTTACGTAGACAAGTAGCAATGAACATTAAGGGATTAATGGAAATTAATTGCTATCGTGGTATGAGACATAAAAAAGGTTTGCCTGTTAGAGGACAAAGAACTAAGACCAACGCTAGAACTAGAAAAGGTCCTAGAAAAACAATCGCTAACAAGAAACAAGAAACTAAGTAATAGGAGGATAAGAAAATGGCTGAACAAACTAAAAAACCTGCACCAGCTGCTGAAAAGCCTGTTGCTAAAAAAGTTAGCAAGAAGAAAAAACGTCTTGCTTCAGTTGATGGTATTGCTCATATTCACTCAACACTTAACAATACCATTGTTACTATTACCGATTTAAGTGGAAACGCAATAACATGGTCATCATCTGGAGTTATCGGCTACAAAGGTAGTAAGAAATCAACCCCTTATGCTGCCGGTCTTGCTGCCGAAAGCTGTGCAAAAGCGGCTATGGCACTAGGTCTTAAAAGCGTTGCAGTTCACTGTAATGGTATTGGTAAGGGTAAAGATACTGCAATTAGATCTCTAGCTGCTGCCGGATTGCAAATTACAGAAATTGCTGATAACACACCAATTCCACACAACGGTTGCAGACCACCAAAGAAACCGCGTTAATAAAAGGAGCAAAATATGGAAAAATTTATTAAATATTCTATTAAACCAATCGCAAAAGAAATCAACGAAAACCATGGTCAATTTGAAATTGGCCCATTGGAATCAGGTTTTGGAACAACAATTGGAAACGCTCTAAGAAGAGTTATCCTTTCAAATACACCTGGTGCTAGCGTTTTCGCTATAAAAATTCCTGGTGTTAATCACGAATTCCAAGCTATTGATGGAATTAAGGAAGACGTTGCTCAAATAATTCTTAATTTAAAACAACTTGTTTTAAAAATTTCTGAGGAAGCTATTCCTGCTGGTACTGAATTACACTCATGACCAACAATGAGAATTAGCGTTAAAGAAACAGGAGTTATAAAAGCTGAAGATATTGAGCTTCCTGCAGGATTTGAAGCAATTAATCCTGATTTATACATCGCAACTAAAACAAAAGCGACACCAAAGTTTGAAATGGAAATTTATGCAACAAATGGTCGTGGTTTTAAATCTTTCAAGGAAAACAAGGAAGATATTAGCACACTATCCATCATTGCAACTGACTCAAATTTCAGTCCAATATTAAATGTTGCACCACATGTTGAAGAAAGAAAAATTTCTAAAAATAAGATGGGTGACTATTTAATTCTTGACGTTGTAACTAATGGTGCTATCTCTCCAACTGATGCAGTTGCTTACGCAAGCAGAATTTTGGTTGAACACTTCGAACAATTAGCACAGATTAACGAAAGAATTGCTCAACTACAAATGATGAAAGAAAATGAAGAACCAGTTCAACAAGCAGTTACTTCTGTTTCAATTGATGATCTCGAATTGTCTGTTAGATCATACAACTGCTTGAAACGTTCAGGTATTAGAACAATTCAAGAATTGTCAAATATGACACGTGCTGAAGTTGAAAAAATCAAAAATCTTGGTAAAACATCTTTACGTGAAATTCGTAAGAAATTACAAGACTACGGTTTAACATTTAAGAAAAATTAAGGAGATAAATTATGTCTTTTGTAATTACTCACAAAAAAAATAGTGCTTGAAGAAAGAATTTAATCAGACAGCAAGCTACAGATGTAATTGTTTATGGTCAAATTGAAACAACTCAAGCTAAAGCTAAAGAATTAAAAAAACATGTTGATCACTTAATAACACTTGGTAAGAAAAACACGCTAGCTGCTAAAAGAGAAATTATGGCTTTTGTCAAAGACAACAAGCAAATGAAGAAAGAAGCTGTTTTGAAAAAACTTACCACAACATTGGCTAAAAAATATGCTGACCGTAAGGGCGGTTACACACGAGTTATTAAACTAGATGACCGCGCTGGTGACAACACAAAAATGGCAATAATTCAATTAGTTTAATCAATAAGAAAGTCATACCTATAGGTATGATTTTTTTTGTAATAAAACTATATATTTTTAAAATAAAATAATATATATGAAAAAATTATTTGTTACAACGCCTATTTATTATGCATCTGGCAAACCACATATTGGTCATGCATATACAACCATTCTAGCCGATGTTATATCTAGATATAAAAGATCAATTGGATATGATGTTTTTTTCTTAACAGGAATGGATGAACATGGTCAAAAAATTCATGATACCGCTAAGAAAAAAGGTTTGCAAGTTCAAGAAATGTTGGATAGTGTAACAAAAGATTTCAAACAACTTTGAAGAGATCTTGATATTGATTATTCTAATTTTGTTAGAACAACCGATGAAGTTCATTGTAGGGCCGTACAAAAAACTTTTTCTAAATTATTGGCCGATAAATTCATTTATGAAGGCAAGTGAAAAGGTTTATACTGCGTAAATTGTGAAGAAAATTATACAAGAGATCAAGCTGTTGAAAAAGACGGAAAACTATATTGTAAAGTTAGTCACGAATTAACTGAAAAAAATGAACCATCATATTTTCTTGCTGTAAGCAAGTTTGCTGAATGAATTAAGACGCAGTTTAAGAAAGAAGGATTTGTAATCCCTAAAGCAAGAATTAATGAGCTAATTGGTTCGTTCTTAGATAAGGGTCTTGAAGACTTGTCAGTGACAAGAACCAGCATAACATGAGGAATTCCAACAGTCGAAGACAACAAGCATGTTATTTATGTTTGAATTGATGCACTATTAAGCTATTTGTCAGGCTTGGGTTATTTATCTAGTGACGACAAAAACTTTAAAAAATATTGATCAGATGAAAATACGCAAGTTGTTCATTTTATGTCAAAAGAAATCACTAGATTTCATTGTATTTACTGACCGATATTATTAAAGATGCTTAATCTTAGGTTACCAACAAGCATTATTAGTCATGGTTGAGTTGTAACAAAAGAAGGAAAGATGTCCAAATCTTTAGACAACATTATCAACCCTCACGACTATATCAACGAGTTTGGTTCTGATGCATTCAGATATTACATAGTCAGACAAGTAAACTTAGAAAAAGATGGAATCTTTTCTAAAGACTTGTTTGTTGAAACATTCAACACACAATTGGCAAACAACTATGGTAACATGGCCACAAGGGTTGCAGGAATGCTAAAAAAGTATTTCAATAACGTTGTTCCAGCCTTTGACAAAACATCACTAACTAATTTAGATAATGATGTCTTACATCATGAGGAAGCTTTAATCAAGTCGTATAAAGATGATATCGAAAAATTCGATATTAACAAATTGCTTGATAAAATACAAGATCAATACGGTGTATTGAACAAATATATTGAAGATGCAAAACCATGAGTTCTTGCCAAAGATCCATCAAAAAAACAGCAACTTGCAAATTGCTTGAATATCCTATTCAATGGTGCGGTAAGATTAATGATTTTGTTACAACCAATATTGGTTAAAACAACAAAAATTGTTGAGAAAGCTTTCAATTTAAAATTGATTCCAGAAAATATGTCAAAAAATTGACAGAGTCATGAAATTGGCGATCTTTCCCCACTATTTTCAAGAATCGCTAAGAAATAAAAGTGTAATCAATCAATATTGCATAGAATAACTTATTGCAAATAAGTTATAATATAGATATGAAAATTTCTATAGCGATAATTGTAGCAAACCAATGCGAAGAAATGGAAGTTGTTGCTCCAGCTGATATATGAAGAAGAGCTGGAATTAGTGTTCAAATTATTTCCATTGAAAAAAAGAAAAGTTTGATTATGCAAGGTGGCGTTCATATTTCTTGTGACGACATTTTGGCCAAGGAAAACTTATCAAAATATTCTGCCATATATTTGCCTGGTGGAAAAGGCTGTAATAATTTCCTTGATCCAGTACAATGCGCGAAATTGACTAAACATTTGCAATCTGTTGCCAAAGGCAAAGTTACCATCATGGCTTGCTGTGCGGCCCCATCTATTCTTAATAAACTAGGAATAATTAATAATGTTAAAGTTGCATGTTATCCTGGTTGTGAAGAAGGTATCAAACACTACGTTAAGGATGATGTTGTAATTGATAAAAATTTTATTACTGGCAAAGCTCCTGGTACAACAATTGACTTTGCTCTAACGGTAGTTAAGAAATTTGTATCTCCAGCTAAAGCGAAGGAAATCGCTAAACAAATTTGCTACAAATATTGAAAATAAAACGCGAAAAGCAGTTAATATAATTAACTGCTTTTTTATTTATATAATTATTTAATATTAGGTGAAAAGCATGGAACGTAAATTTAACGACCAAGAATTAGCTAGACGTGCAAAGCTACAAAAATTAATCGAAATGGGTAAAAACCCATATGCGATTGAGAAATTTGAAAGAACACACAATTGTCAGAGCTTTATAGCTGCTTATGAAAAATTCAGTCATGAACAACTACAAACTAATAACGATGTTATTAAAGTAGCAGGTAGAGTAATGGCTTTAAGACAAACCTTTGGTGTTATTTCTGATTTTTCCGGTGAACTTCAATTTTATATCAACAAGAAAACATTTGATCCAAACAAATTTCAAATTTTTAAACAACTACTAGACCTTGGTGACATTGTCGGTATAACAGGAACACCAATGAAAACAATGACAGGACAAGTAACCATAAAGGTTACTGACTTTGTTATATTAGCTAAGTCACTAATCCCATTACCTGAAAAATTTCATGGTCTTGCTGATGAAGAAATTAGATCGAGAAAAAGATATCTAGATTTAATGACTAATAGAGATAGTCTTAACACTTTTGTTATGCGAACAAAAATAATGCGATATATTCGTGAATATATGTCTAGTCAAGATTTCCTTGAAGTCGAAACCCCAATCCTTTCACCAAAACTTGGTGGAGCAGCAGCTAGACCTTTTGTTACTCACCACAATACCCTTGATAGAGATTATTACTTGAGAATAGCGACGGAGTTGCCATTGAAAAAATTAATAGTCGGTGGTTTTGAAAAAGTGTATGAAATTGGACGCATTTTTAGAAACGAAGGAATGGATCCAATGCACAATCCCGAATTTACTTCTATAGAAGCTTACCAAGCTTATGCTAATCTTGAAGATATGATGGATTTAACTGAAAATGTAATTAGATATGTTGCCAAAAAATTAGGCAAAGAAAAACTTGTATATAAAAATGTTGATATTGATTTTTCTAAACCATTTAAACGCATATCAATGATTGACATGATTAAGGATGTAACAAAGATTGATTTTAATCAAGTCAAGACTGACCAAGAGGCAATCGCTTTAGCTAAAAAAGACGGAATTGAATTATTGGCTCATCAAAAAACAAGGGGACACGTTATTTCTCTTTTCTTTGAAAAGTATTGTGAAGAAAAGATTCTTCAACCAACTTTTGTAACTCAACATCCATTGGACATTTCGCCTCTAGCTAAAAAAGATCCAAAAGATCCAAGAATGGTTAGAAGGTTCGAATTGTTTGTTTGTCAAAAGGAATATGCTAATGCATTTAGTGATCTAAATGATCCAATCGATCAGTTAGCAAGATTTGAAGCTCAAATAAAAGAAAAAGAAATGGGCAATGCTGAAGCAAATGAAGTTGATATGGAATATATTGATGCCCTTGAATATGGATTAGCACCTACAGGTGGAGTTGGTATTGGGATTGATAGATTGGTTATGTTGCTAACAGGAAAAGAGTCTATCAGAGACGTTTTATTATTTCCTCATCTAAAGGATGTTAAATAATCAATGAAATTAATTGAACCATCTTTATTGTCTATCAATAAAGATAAAGCCACAGAACAATTAAAAAAAATAAAACAATTAGGCTTAAACCTAATTCATTATGATGTTATGGATGGAAAGTTTGTTCCTCCAACTTCTTTTAAAACTGAGTACTTAAAGGAATTACAAGAATTAGGAATTAAAGCAAACGTACATTTAATGGTTGAAAAACCCGATGAATGAATTGATCTTTACAAAGATTATTTGATTTGCTCCATTACTTTTCATGCTGAATCCCAATCAATCGCTGAAAGTAAAAAGCTAATTGACAAGATTCATAATCTTGGGTTCAAGGCTGGTTTCTCTGTTAAACCAAATACTGACTTGAATAACCATAAGGAATTGTTTTCGATTGCTGATGTAATTCTAATAATGTCAGTAGAACCTGGTTGGGCAGGTCAAGGTTTCATTGACGCATCATTAAGCAATTTAGCAAAAGCTAATGAAGCTAAACGAACAAACAAAAATTTAATTATTGAGATTGATGGCGGAATCAACAATACAAATATTAAATTATTACACAAATCGGTTGATTGATTCGTTACTGGTAGTTGGTTCTTTAAAAATATTGATCACATGGATCAATATCTTTTAGAGTTTAAGAAACTTATTTAATTGTTGCTGATGGGCCGTTATTTATAGTAACAGTATTGTTATTAACTTTTTTGGATTTAACTGTTCTGTAAATTATTAAGCCAATTAAAATTAGTATCATTACAACAGCCAAGAATATAATCATGTCTCTTTTATTTTTTTTCTTTTTTAACTTTGTTAATTCATCATCAGAGACGATTTGCACAGAGTAGAAACTATCTATTTTTGCAGCACGTGTATAGTTTGTTACAAGTAATATTACGTGCATGAAGAATGCTACTATCATAACTGTTGCAGAAACTATTACAGATATAAGTAAAGATGCTCCGCAAGTTCCTTGGTAAGCAATGAAGTTTGGATCAAGCACACCGAATGTTGGAAGTCCACCAGGGTTACCATGGGACATGAAGTACGAAGTTGCATATCCTCAACCAACTAGGTAAGTTATTAGAATACTTAAGCCGCCAACGATGTAGGCAAGGAAACAGAACCAGTTAACATTTATATGAGCTGTTTTAAGGCGCTTATATAATTTCATTACACTTATAGTCGGAATTTTTCCTTGACTAAAGTCAACGTTTCGGGCTTCATTTCTGAAGTTGATTCAATTGTTTACATAAACAACTAACATTGCAATGCAAATAGTTATACCGGGAATTAATGTAAGAGCAACTCAGTTATTAACTGGTGTCATCATTATCCTAGCTAGTGCTCAAGATTCTAATCCAGCACACAAAAGCGTGATGAATAACCATGCGATAGCTATTCTTGCTGATCTTTTATATTCTTGAATATAAAATTTAGGCAAATATTCAGCATGTGTATTTACTCGTTCAATTGTTTTTAGTTTTGCCGTTTTTTGTTGTTCTGGATCAACTTGCACCTGCACTGGTGAAAGTGATTCAGTAACGTGAGGAACCTTGGTTGTTACATTAAACAAAACATTATGAATGTTTTGCTTTGTTTCATCCAAGGATTTTGGTTGATTAACTTCGCTTTCAACCATACCTTCTTCATACGTTATTAGTGTTGTTTTTAATTCGTTTGCCATACTTGTTCCAACTCTTTATATTTTATACAGCAAACTTTTTAGGGTTATATTATTATTTTTTTATTAAATATATATATTTAATTTTTTTAGTGTTTTTTGATTAATTTTGTAAGAACGACCAGCTTTTGATTCTTGCTTATTGTTTAGATAAATTAAGTCCCCTGTTATGTTAACGTTAACCTTAACAATAGAACCACCAACTCCATATATATCGACAGGAATCTTAGATTTGACGAAAGACTTAATTTTGTTCAAATCGAATCCTGATGAAACGATAATTTTTACATGCTTCATACCGCACGCGTCTAGAGCTGTACGTGCTTTGAGCACTAGTCGTTTGCACACACCATAATATTGTTTTTTGTCAGGCAACGATTTATCGTGTAGACGTGAAGAAGTATCGATCCTGATTGTAGAAATTAATGGTCTTAATTTCTTGTCAATTTTTTTAATTTCTCCAACTACGTCATTATGGTAATCTACTAATGCTGAAAGCGGTTCATTAGGATATGTTTTATGATAGAATCATAAAGCTTTTGATAAATTTCCGTTAAATTGTTGAATTAAAGCATGTGGGATTGTACCAACAATTTTAATTTTTTTATCATTGATAAAATCGGCGTGTGCTTCAGTCGTAAAAATTCTCAATCCACCAACGTATGCAGCGTACCCATCATATGGTTGCGTAAGGTATAAATCGGCTCTATCGCCCATGTAGATTAATTGTTTAGTTTTAATTATTTTAAGAATCTGTTTTGTGTTATTACAAATAGAAGATTCGCGAGCTATAATTCCGTCGATTACAGATTCGTATTCAGCTATGGCGCTGTAGTCGCCCCTTATTAGCAAAATTGGATCACCTGGTTTTACCAATGTTTCATCTTTAACTCCATAAACTTTGATTTTTTCCTTGATATTTTTCAAAAATTGAACACAATGTTCAATTCCACAAACATACACAGGCTCGTCGCTAAAGTGCGTAAAGCGTATTATTGACATATTTTTTACATTATTTGTACGTAAAATTTTTTTAGTTTTAGTCAAATAAAGTGCAGTGTATTTTTTTTGCAAAATGCGCTCTAAATAATCGATTTTTTGTTTAGCCATATATAGGTTATATTATATATAATATAACTACCTTTGTAAATTGAACAATTACTAAGTGCACTTTGGTCCACATTTGCTTATAATTTTGGTACCTTTTTTGCAAAAAACCTGTGCCAAATTGTTATTTAGATTGAGTGTAATTTGATGATAAATTTCAAGCAAAAAACTGATGTAAAATCGTAAATATAAAAAATAGTTTACTATTTTTTATTTTTATGATTTATATTTTATAATTATATTATTGTAAACTGAGGTTTTTTTATGATCAAAAACTATACTGATGAAAATATTAAGGTCCTTGAAGGACTTGATCCGGTGCGTAAAAGACCAGGAATGTACATCGGTTCTACCGATGTTTATGGTCTTCATCACTTAGTTTGAGAAATATTCGATAACTCTGTCGATGAAGTCTTGTCTGGCAACGCCGACCTTATTACTATTATTTTGAAGAAGGACGGATCTATATCAATTCAAGACAACGGCAGAGGTGTTCCTACCGGCACAAATGCTACAACAGGTCTTTCCACAGTTGACACGGTTTTTACAACGCTTCATGCTGGCGGCAAGTTTGATGATTCAGCATATCACTCTGCGGGTGGTTTACATGGTGTTGGTTCCTCAGTAGTTAATGCATTGTCTAAATGGTGCAACGTTACTGTATATCGCAGCAGAAAAATATTCGAAGCCAAATACATTAATGGTGGCAAAATTGATCAACCATTAAAAGAGGTTGGAAATACGAATTTGACTGGAACAAAAGTTCATTTCAAACCAGATGAATCCATTTTCAAAACAGTTGAATTCAGTCCATCTTTCATAAAAGAAAGAGTTAGGGAAGCTGCTTACCTTTTCAAAGGACTAAAAATTGTCTTTAAAGACGAGATTAATAAAACCGAAGATGAGTTTGTTGCAAACAATGGAATCGTTGAGTACGTTGATTATATCAACGAAACCAAAACTCCAATTCACAAAACAGCATCATTCAAAGGAAGTGTTGACAAGATAGATGTTGAAATTGCTTTGCAATATGTCAACGATTCATCAGAAACAATCATTTCCTTTGCAAACTCCGTTAAGACAAAAGAAGGTGGAAGCCACGAAACAGCTTTTAAAGCTGCCTTGACTGAAACAATCAATTCATACGCTCGAAAGAACGGATTATTAAAAGAAAAAGATAAAAACTTTGAAGGTGCCGATGTGAGAGAAGGAATTACAGCTCTAGTAACTGTTTTAGTTCCTGAATCATTAGTTGCATACGAAGGTCAAACAAAAAATAAATTATTTACACAAGAAGCTTATGCTTCTGTTAAACAAGTCTTTAGTGAACAATTTGGTTTTTGACTTGAAGAAAACAAAGCTGCCGCTACAAAAATTATTAACAAAGCTTTAACTGCGCGCGACGCTAGAGTTGCTGCAAGGAAAGCAAGAGAAGATGTTAAGAAGCTTAAAAATAAAGAAAATAAAGCAACTTTCCTTTCTGGTAAATTGGTTCCTGCCCAATCAAAAGAGGCTTCATTAAATGAAATTTTTCTAGTCGAAGGTGACTCTGCCGGTGGTTCAGCCAAATTGGCAAGAGATAAAAAACACCAAGCTATTCTACCGCTTCGTGGTAAGATTCTTAACGTTGAAAAAGCTAACTTATCTGACTTACTTAAAAATGAAGAAATCTCAACAATCATTTTAGCACTTGGTGCTGGTATCAATGATGATTATGATGAAGAGTCATTAAGATATCACAAAGTGGTAATTATGACTGATGCCGATGTCGATGGTGCTCACATCCGTATTTTGCTACTAACATTCTTCTATCGTTTTATGAGAAAACTAATTGAGAACGGACATGTATACATAGCTCTAGCGCCTTTGTATAAAATAACAAAAAAATCAACAAAAGAATTTGCTTACGCATGAACTGAACAAGAACTTGAAGACTTAAAAAATAAATTCAAGAGCTATGAAATTCAACGTTACAAAGGCCTTGGCGAAATGAATGCTGATCAATTAAAAGAAACAACAATGGCTAAAGAAAATAGAAAGATGATAAAAGTCACTATTGAAGATGCGGCGTTAGCCGAGAGAAGAATCTCTACGCTTATGGGTGACAATGCTTCTTTAAGAAAAACGTGAATTGACGAAAATGTTTCGTTTGTTTTGGAGGAATAATTTATGGCAAATAATAGTAAAAATATTCCTATTGAAAACATTGTTAGTGAAAGCTTTGCATCATATGCAAAGTACATAATTCAAGATCGAGCTTTACCGGATGTAAGAGATGGTTTGAAGCCAGTTCAGAGAAGAATCATTTATGCGATGAATGATTTGAACTTACTTCATACCCTACCTCATAAGAAATCGGCAAGAACTGTTGGTGAAGTAATTGGTAAATATCACCCACACGGTGATAGTTCTATATACGAAGCAATGGTTAGACTTTCACAAGAGTGAAAAAATAATATTTGTTTACTTGATATGCACGGTAACAAAGGTTCTATCGATGGTGATGGACCGGCGGCAATGCGTTATACAGAATGTAGGTTATCTGCTTTTGGAGAAATGATGGCTGATGGAATTAAAAAGAACACAGTCGACTTTATTCCAAACTTTGATGGTTCTGAAAAAGAACCAACAGTTCTGCCAACCCTTTATCCCAACTTGTTAATTAATGGTGCAAATGGAATAGCTGCAGGTTATGCAACTAACATTCCGCCATTTAATCCAACTGAAGTTGTTGATGCAATTATTGCAAAAATTGATTTCCCTAATTGTCGTATCGACAGAATTACAAATATTATGCCCGCACCAGATTTTCCAACCGGTGGTGTAATTTCAAATATGGATGGTGTTTTACAAGCATACAAAACCGGCAAAGGCAAGATAATGATTGCTGGTGAAATGGTTAAAGTAAGTAATAAGCAAATAGCTATTACTTCTATCCCATTTGAAACAAACAAATCGGAAATCATTAAACAAATTGATTTAGCAAGAGAAAAAACTGAAGCATTGGGAATAATAGAAGTAAGAGATGAATCCGATGCTAACGGCGTTTACATTGTTCTTGAAGCCAAAACAAAAAGTAACTTTGATTTTATCAAGAGCTATTTATATAAAAACACAAAACTTCAAACTAGCTTCAATTTTAACATGGTTGCTATCAAAGATAGAAAACCTGTTTTGCTTGACATATTTACGTTCTTGCAATCGTTTATTGATCATGCTGAAGGCATCATTTTAAAAACTGCAAAATTTGATTTAGATAAATCAAAATTTAGAAGAGAAATCGTTCAAGGTCTAATTAAAGCAATACTAATAATCGATGATGTTGTTGCATCAATTAGAAAAGCAAAAGACAAACAAGATGCAGTTAATAATTTAACATCAAAGTTTGGTTTCAGCCAAGCACAAGCAGATGCTATAGTTAACTTAAAGTTATATAGATTAACAAATACAGATGTTGATGCTCTTAAAAAAGAATTAGATGAGTTAAACATGTCAATAGCAACACTAGAAAATCTTGTTGCATCGAAAGATGCTCGTTTATTGGAACTTAAAACCAAACTTAGAGCTTTCAAAAAACTTTACCCGCAAGATAGAAAATCCAAACTTTCTTATGAACAAGCAACAGTTGCAATTGATGAGCTAGATCTTATTCAGGATAAAAACAGAATTTTTGCTTTCACCGCTGGCGGTTATATGAAAGCGTTTAGCAATAGGATATTGCTTGCTAGCAATCCTAAAGACAACTTCACTAAGGGCAATGATATTATCATTACTGAATATGTTGGTAACCTAAGAGATAGATCTTTGTTGTTTATGGAATCGGGTGAATGTGCTGTTGTACCTAATAACAAAATTCCTGAGTGTAAATTTAAAGAGGTTGGCACCCACATTAATAATTTAATATCATCAGCAGCAAATGCAAAAATTGTTGCCGCTATAAATACTGATTACAAACAAGCTACAGACAAGAGACAAATAATTGTTGTGACTATGTCTGGTTTGATTAAAAGATGTGAGTTATCTGAAATAATAACTAAAAGAACTAGTGCAATTGGCTATGCCAAACTTGATGAAGGCGATAAAGTTGTTTCAGTCTTCCTAATCGAAAATGAACAACAAAAAATTGTAATTTGTTCTAAACGCGGTTACATTAATAGCTACACTATTGATCAAATTCCTTTTGTTGGTAAAAATGCAAAAGGTGTGAAGGCAATGGGGCTAAAAGATGGCGATGCAATTGCATCAGCATTCCTTTTATCTGATGACATTAAACAAATTGCAATTGTTACAAACACTCAAGTTAAGAGAATTGATGCAAGCCAAGTCCTATTAGGTAATAGAACAAATCTTGGAAAAGCGATAAACTCGTTCCTTGCTAAGAATCCATCATCGAAAGTATTGAAAATCATACCATTAACAGATTCAGTAACATTAGTTAAGGTTGATGTCAATGGCGAAAAAGAATATATGACTATGGGCAGCCTAAATTACTTATCCTACGACCAAAGAGTTAATCTTGTTGGAACAGAAATCGCTGATTGTAACATTTGAATTAGCAACTTGAAAGATAGCGACAAAGCTGAAGAATAATTATGAGCGAACTAAACAAAACATTAATCTTTGGAGGGGCATTTAATCCGCCCCATATTGGTCACTTGCAAATTTTAGAATTTGCAGTTGGTTTTATTAAGCCGCAAAAAACAATTATTTGTGTTGACAAGAAATCACCATGGAAACAAGACATGGAGCCAGCTCCATATTCACTTCGCCTTCAAATGGTTAATAACTTATTTGAAGACGATGTTTCGTACGAAATTTACCCAAACAAGAAAGATTTACTTTACACATGCGATATTATTAGAGAAATTCATGAACACTTACCAAGCAGTGAATTGTATTTTCTTGTTGGTCAGGATCAATATGAATTGATTACAACTTGAAATAATTATGAAACAATAAATAGTTTATGCACCATTGTTTGTTGCAAACGAGGTAATAAACCAATTAAGAGATTAAATGATAAACATATCATTTTATCTAACCCATTGATTAATGTTTCTAGTTCGGATCTTAGAAAAAAGATCGATGAACACAATGTTGGTAAAATAAACTTTGATCTTATCAAATGTAATGGTTTGTATTTAGAGCATAAAGTTAAAGAATACATGTCGCAAAGCAGATACCAACACACACTACGAGTTCTTGATACTGCTACAAAGATTGCAGTTGGTAATCATTTTAATGATGAAGATGTATTGCGTTGCCAAACCGCATCATTGTTGCATGATATCGCCAAGCAATATGATGACCAGCAATTAAGATCCATCGTTACTAACGATGAGTTAGCTTCTTTTCCGAGTTATCATTGCGCTCATGGTCTTGCAGGTGCAAGGCTTGCTAAGAAAGATTTTAATATAAAAGACCCACTTGTTATTGATGCAATTGAAAATCATGTTATTTTCAAAGATGTAAATTCAACGAACAAGATTGCCAAGGTTTTATTTTTGGCTGATAAACTTGAACCCGCTCGTACTGAGGCAGATATTTCTAATCGTGAAAAATTGTTAGAGAAAGCAATAAAGAATTATGATGGTGCTTTCAAAATTGTTTATAAGCTTAATGGAGAAAAATACTAATGATTGGTTTGATTGCTGCCGAAAAAGAAGAAACAGGGAATTTGATTAAAATTATTAAAGCAAAAATTCTTGAATTAAATGGAGTTAGATACTACATTGGGAGTTTTAATGACAAACAAATAATTGTTTGTTTTTCTGGTATTGGCAAAACGAATGCTGCTGCTACCGCTATGAATATGATCATTAACTTTGGTGTCAAAGTTATATTTAACATTGGTTTGTGCGGTACGTGTAAGCAAAATATAAAACCAGGTTCAATCATTATTGTAAATGATTTAACATACTCAGATGTTGATTTGGCTGCGCTTAATTATCCGTTGAATCAACTTCCAGAAGAACCAGCTAGTTATCCAATCAAGGGCGAATATGTTGAATTTTTAAAAACCGTAATTAAAGATCCTATAGTTGGTGCAATCGCATCAAGTGATTCAATAATCACAATTAATAATGTTGAAGCATTTCCATCGTTAGTTGATAAGAACATAGTTGGATTTGATATGGAGGCGGCCGCTATTGCACAAGTATGTAACAAAACGCACGTAGATATGTTTTGTGTTAAATTAGTTTCTGATAACTTATCATTTGATGCTTCAACAAAGGATCAATACAACACGAATTATAAAGCATTGGCAGCTAAAATATGCGACATTTCCGCTAAAGTTCTAGAATTTTACGTAAGTAAATAATATCAATAAATTATTAACAAATAAATGTATATATAATTATGAATATGAAAAAAGGGTCCAAGAAAACGATAAAGACCAAGCCTAATCCTGAATATAAGCTTATTGAGGAAAGAGTTGAGGCCGATACAAGCGACAGAGAAAAACATAACAAGTTTTTTACTGCCAGAAATATTGCTTTAATTATCGTCTTCTTTACCGCTTCAGTTGCTTTACTTGTAGTAACTGTCCTTATAGTTTTGCATATTGACTTTAAAGGACTTGCCAATGCCATTGCTTATGGTTTTACTGTTGAAAACAGTTACGTGTGATTTCTGCCTTTAATTTTATATTTTGTTTACTCTATCTTTACCAACTTCGGTACTATATGAGTTAGATTAAGAAAATGAGGATACCATATTCCTTTTTGGGAATATTGATTATACGGTGCCGTTACTAGTTTTCTTAAAGCTGTTACACCCGTTCTCTTCTCTGATCCATATACATTCTTTTGATTGCGAACAAAGGGTGTACCTGCATCAAGAGCAACTAGCTTGCTGTTCACCAATACATTGTGATGACAATTTATTCAATTTGCTGTAACATTGCCATCTTTCATAATTGTTTTGTGCCACAGAGAAGCTCTATTGAGTAGCAACGAAGGTATATTTGCTTTTATATTCTTGTGTTCAGGTATTACCATCGATGTAATTAGTATTGCATTTATGATTTTCTTGAACATGTCCAAATCGATGCATTCCATCATTTCAAGAGTCTATAACTGGATTAAAAAGAAATTCCATATGAAATATCATACTAAGGAGCAAATCGAGCTTAAATATAAACAAAGAGCAGCTCTAAAGGAAGATTTCATTAAATCTACTAAAGATTGAAAAACAACAATTTTAATTGTTTTGATATTTGCCTTGAACGAAATAGTTTTATATTTCGCTATTAATTGATCATTGTACTTTGTTCAAAACGGACATTATGGTAATATTGAATATACTGCTTATTTTAATTTTTGGGATGCATTCAACTGTGGAAACGTTACGTTTACCGCTTCAAGAATCAGCTCAATCGTACCAGGAAATAACGGTCCGCTTGAAAAGCTACTAAATATATTCTTGGTTAACTTAGCATCTTTCAATGTTTGCATCGCTGCAACTCACGATCCAGCACCTTTGCCTGAAGATACATATAATATTATTCAAGTTGTTTCTAACAACGGTATTATTATTTGAAGAATATTTGGAACATATTTACCAGCCGTGACTGGTTTAGGATGTTTGATTAGTCTTTCTATTATTCAATATAGACGTCATAAGGCAAAACAGGCAAATAGTAAATAATATGAATAAGAATATAACAATAATTGGGTGCGGTATATCATCTGCCACATTAGCTAATATTTTAGCTAATAAGGGTTGAAATGTAACAATTTATGAAAAAACCAACCATGTTGGTGGTAACTGTTTTGATTCATTTGATTCTAATGGTATCTTAATTCATAACTTTGGTCCTCATATCTTTCATACTAGCTACGAGGATGTTTATACTTTTGTGTCGCAGTTTACTAAGTTTAATAATTATGTAAATAAAGTTCTGGTTTCAGTAGATAATAAATTATTTCCACTTCCAATCAATTTTAAATCAATAGAAGAGATTATGGGAAGCAAAAGTGCGAAGAAAATTATTTGTCAGCTCCAACAGTTATTTCCTAATAAGGAAACTGCAACATTATTTGATTTAAGAATGATTGACAATGTTGAAATAAAACAGTTTGTCGATTGAATTTCACAAAATGTTTATCTTAATTATTCAGCTAAGATGTGGGGAACTAAATTTGAAAACATTGATCCTAATACTATCAGTAGAGTAAAAATTATTTTGGGATACAATCATAATTATTTTCCGAATGATAAATATCAAGGTTTGCCAACCGAAGGTTATACCAAGATGATAGAAGCCATGCTTCGTCACCCTAACATTAAGGTTAATTTAAACGTTGATGCATTAAAGCATATAAAATTTGATAACGAAATTAAGTGGGATGATAAGAAACTTAATGGTCCAGTCGTATACTGTGGGCCCCTTGATGAAGCTTTAGATTATAAGTACGGAATTCTTCCTTACAGAAGTTTGAATATTCAGTTTGAAACTCACAATGTAACCGATTTTCAAAAGACAGCAGTAGTTAATTATCCTGCCGATCCAACGATGACAAGAATTGCAGAATATAAGAAGATGACGCTGCAAAGCAAAAAAGGAATAACAACAATTTCAAAAGAATTCCCTGGTCAATTTAAATTAAATGATGTGGTGTTTGGTCACAGATATTACCCAATAATTAATGAGACTAATTTATCACTTTACAATAAATATTTAAATTTTTTTAAACAATATAAAAATTTCTATCCATTAGGTAGATTAAGCCAATATAAATATTATGATATAGACGATGTAATAAAGCAAGCCATTGACTTAGCTAAGGAGTTAATCAATGCTTAAATTCGAAGAAAATAGAATTCACGAAATTGGCATTGTTGATAAAAGATTTGATAAGCAAATCCCAATTATCGCTGTTGATCCAAAGATTATCACAAACGAATCGGTAGTTTTCATCTATTCCGGTGGTGTTGGCAACACAAATTCTATTTGTAAATACATGAATAATCTTGCTTTTGATGAAAATTATTTCATATCTTATGAAAAAGCAGGGCACGGTAACAATACAAATAAAACATCTCAATATAGAAAAAAGTCAATTAAAGAACTAGATGCAGTAGTTGATTGAGTAAAACAGACGTATCCAAATCGCAAAATCTATTTGCTTGGTGAATCTTGAGGCACATCTATAATATTTCTATATTATGTGAAAAACAAGAATAAAGTCTCTGGTGCTTTAGGTTGGAATGCTCCTCTTGGCATTGTCAATCCAGAAAAGCAATCTGGTAAAACTCTATTTAAAATAACAATGTTAGAAATAATTTCATTATTAACTAACGCAGAACTAAATTTGCCGCCTGTTCAGCAAAGTCAAGAATTGTTTAGCCGTGATCCTCTATTTGCAAGATTGTCGAAAATGATTCCACCATCAAAAACCAACACACGTATAACACTTTCTGTGTGAAGATACATGTCAACAATTAAGAAAATTCTTAGAAAGTACGGAAAAAATTCTCAATACAATTTCTTCTATATTCAATCTGAAGAAGACGTTCTTGCGCATAAAAAAGCCCTAAAAAAAGTTGAGAGATATATGGACAATGAGCACTATTATAAGATGCCAACCGGGTACCACGTTTTATCAATGGAACCCAATGAAAGCATTGAATTAAATAAACGAATATTAATGTTTATAAAACATTAAGCCCATAAAGATATATAAATACAACATGAAGACATTCTCTATTATTACAGCTGTATATAATGGCGAACAGTATATTGATAAATGTATTGAAGCTGTAGCTAATGCAAATTATGATTTAAAATATGTTGAACATATTGTTGTTGATGATGGTTCAACAGATAAAACGAAAGAAATTTGCCAGAGACTAGCACAAAAGTATAAGCACGTAAAATTCTATTCAAAGCCCAATGGAAACTGGGGTAGCGTAATAAATTACGTTAAGCACAATAATCTTGTTCATAACGATTATGTATTTATTTGTGATGCTGATGATCAAATTTTACCTAAAGCTTTTGATATTGTCAATAGAAAATGCAAAGATGCCGATCTTTTTGCGACAGCTTTTTATCGTTGGAACGGTAAAAAAAGAAAAATTAAGATCTTGCCATATTACTTGATGAAAAGAGATTTAATTAAGAAATATAGATGACACTATTTTTCTCCATTAATTGTTCCTCAATCCGCATGAACATCTAAAAAAATATTTTATAAGTCACCAGATTTGAAAGAAGACATTCCGTATCAGGATGTAATATTGAATGCACATTTTACTCTAATGTCGAAGCACATTAGATTTACGAGCAAAGCCTGTGCATTGTATTGGTGTGTTAGGCCTGGAAACTCGATGTCTGAGTCAAGAAGCGAGAAAGGTGTTGCTGTGTTAGTTGACGACCTATATTATTTTTCCGAAAATAAATGGATAAATCATGCTTTTTACTATTTACTTGGTCTAGGAAAGGTTAGAAAATATTTAAGAAAACACAAAATAAAATTAGATTTCAAAGGCGCCAAACTTGATTTTACAGGTTTTCCATGATACATATGATTGATCATGTGACTTCTATATCTAATTTTTGTTAGAAGATATATAAAAAAATAGGGTTTATCCCTATTTTTTTGATGTTAGAAATAAAATAACTTTTTTGATGTTCTCGTTTGGGCAAACAACCGAAACGACGTCGCCAATTTTGAACTGAGTAGTGTTAACTATTGGAAAGATGATCTGGTCTTTTCTTTGCACAGATACAATTAGTGCATCAAACTTTTCTTTTAATCCAATTGAATATGCGTTTTTGTGAAGGATGTCAGGGTTGGTAACAACACACTTAACTCATGACACCATTTTATTGATGGCAGTGATTTCTGCACCAAGGTTATAAACAAGTTGAATAGCGAGCTTGTTAGCAAACTCAACTTCTGGAATAATAACATTAGTTATGCCCATAGTTTTTAAAACACGTTCATGAGTTTGGTTTTTTGCTCTGGCTATAACATTTTCACAGCCTAATTGTCTTAGGTTTGCACAGATCATTATTGATGCCTCAACTGAACTGGTTCCAACTATTACAGTCTTAACGTTTTTTATACCGCAATCAGCAAGTGCATTAATGTCTGTTGCATCAGCTTTAATTACTATTTCATGTAAACGAGAAATCTTGTCACAGATTGCTGTGTCTTTTTCAATAACCATGACATTTTTCCCAAGTTCATGTAATTGGTCCGCTATTTGCGCACTAAATCTTCCATATCCAATTACAGCGAATTCAACTTTTGCCATATTCTTCTCCAATATTTATATTATTATACTATTTCTTTCTTTTTAGTATGTGCATGATACGTTTCTTATATACTTCAACTCCAGGTTGGTTAAATGGGTTGAGTTTGAGTAAGTATGCGCTGCACATTGCAGCAAAACATAACCACATATATAGGTAACCAAAGTGGTAAGCATCTTGTTTATCAACACTAATAATTAAATTATTAACTCGTCCTTCTTCATAGTGAGCTTGGACAGTGGATGTCATAGCCACCTTGTTTAGGTAAGATAAGCTCTTACCGTTTAAATAGCCTATTTCTTTTTGTTTTATTGATAACTTCAAATCACTGATTGGTTCCTTTATGTATAAAGTAGTTTCAAAGAAATTCCTTGTTCCATCTTGTAAGTACTGACCCATTGAGTGCAAATCAGTAGTAAATAAGCTAGTTGATGGATAAACTGCTTTGTGGTCTTTTCCTTCCGATTCTCCAAAAAGTTGTTTTCAAACTTCGCAGATCATTTGTAAGCCCGGATCGTAAACGATGAAGTTCTCTATTCCATAATGTTGGTATGTTTTAAAGTAATGACGGTAACATGCATATTTGAATGCACTATTCTTGGTTAAGTCAGCACTAGATAAAAGTTTTATGGCATCACGGCCACCTTTGATTATTTGTTTATAGTCTAAGCCTAACAAAATGAATAAAAACATTCCGGCAGGAGTTAGCGCTGAATATCTTCCACCGATGTTATCAGGAATTACAAAATGTGGTCAATTATTCTTTATTGCATTTTTTAGTAGCAATCCTTTTTGTCGATCTGTTATTGCTACAATGAGTTGATTAGCTTTTTTTGCCCCAACGTTTTTAATTAAACGTTGTTGAAACAAGCTTAATGCAACAGCTGGTTCAAGAGTAGTTCCAGATTTGGAAATAACAATTATTCCAAAAGGTTTATTACCCAAACTATGAAGTAGACTTGACAAGTAATTGTGATTCATGTTGTGGGCAAACAACACTTTGTAGTTTCTATCAACAAACTCTGAACTAAGCATGTCTATTCCGGCCTTTATTCCCAAATAGCTACCACCAATACCAATAACGACAACGGTTTTGATGTTAGTTTTCTTTCATTTGTTAGCAACCCTAATCATTTCGGACAAGACGCTTTTACTATAGTTTTGCAAATAAGGGATTCAACCAAGCATTTCTTTACCTTCAGCCTTACCTTTATTTATCCTTTTAATGATTTTGTTAATTTTTCCTTGATATCAAGAATATATTAACTTATCTGTAACTATACCATTGGTATATTTTGTGTGTAATTTAATCATAATTACTCCTAAATCTATTATACATAAATACATACATGGTATGTATTTATATTCTTTTGCCCAATAAACAAGGACCAGTCCTGTCCTCTATAATTTTTTCTGGTTTGACATTGACTATTTGACCACGTAAATTTTTTCCAGATTTAAAATAAACCTTCACAAATTCGCTGCTATATCCATGCATCAAAGAACCGGTTGGTTTTTCAACCAAAACCTTGAGTTCCTTATTAATAAGTGTTCGTAAATATTCTTTTCTAAATTTATTTTTTAATTTAACAACCTTGTTGTATCTTTTTCTAGCAACAATAGGATTGATATCTTGTTTATAAAGTTTGTCAGCAGCAGTATTTTTTCTTCTTGAATAGATAAAAATGTTCATATAGGCAAATCTAATTTTGCTCAAGTTTTTGATGGCATCGTTAAACTGTTTTTCGTTTTCGTTTCCAAATGCCACAATATAATCAGTCGTGATCGCCACGTTTGGCATTTTTTTCTTGATGTATCGACAAATGTCGATAAAATCATTCACAGTATATTTGCGATTCATTGCTTTTAGGATTGAGTTGCAAGCTGATTGCAAACATAAATGAATTTGGTTAGCTCATCGTTGTGGGTTTTTTGAAAATAAATCAATTATTTTTTTATCAATTTGAAATGGTTCTAGTGACGAAATTCTAACACGGAAGTCACCAGGTATTTTATTTATATCGCTTAGCAAATTGAAAAAACCATACTTACCATCTTTATAACCGGCAGTATTAACGCCTGTTAAGACGATTTCTTTATAGCCATTTTTAACATATCATTTAATGTCTCTAATTACGTGTTCGTGTTTCATAGATCTTTGTCTACCACGACAATATGGAATTAAACAATAACTACAGAAAAAGTCACACCCATCTTGAATCTTTAAAAATGCTCGTGTATTATCTTGTGATTTAAAACAGCTAAATTCTTCAAATGATTGTAATGATTTATTAATTTTAAATATTTGTTTTTTCTTAGATAAAAAGTTTTCAAGAAAACTTGCGATTTTGTTTTTGTTATTGCACCCAACAACTATATCGATGTTTCTGTTTGCGAACCAATCTTTATTAACTTGGCTGAAGCAACCCATAACCACAACAACAGGATGAAGCTTTGCGCTCACAGCCCTATTGATCATATTTCTGCTTTTTGCATCAGCTTTGTTAGTAACAGAGCAAGTGTTTATTAACACTATGTTAGCCTTATTAATATCATAGACATGTTTGAAACCACATTTTACCAACTGGGAAATTATTGCGTTCGTTTCGAACAGATTTACTTTGCAACCTAAGTTGATGGTGAAAAAAGATTTCATAAGTAAATTATATTAAATATCATAATTCGCGTTGATGAAAAAAATAAAAACACATTTGTGTTTTTATTTGAGATATTATTTATTGTTCAATTTGATCTGATAAACCGGATGTAGCTGCTGTTTTGTTATCAGTATCTGGTTTCTTGCCGCCAGCTTTTTCTTTATTTTTATTTTCATCGGTTGGCAATTCGCCATGGTTTCTTTTATAAATATCAAGATCAATTTTATATCTAGCGTATCTTTGGAATGCAATCGATACTAAAGTAAGCAGGCCGGTTCCGGCAACATCTCCAATGAGAATTTTTCAATCAAGATTTCCTTTATTTTGAAAGTAGCCCGATCTATATAGTACAAAGAAAACAAAACTAAAGATTATGGCCGCTACAAATATTATTAACGCAGCGAGATATCAATACAATCATTTTCTTCTGAAGTGGGCGATTTTATTCATTACTCCTCTTGCTTCCAGTCAGACAAACAATGCTGCTATCACCAAACTAACAATATTACATATGAGTGTCGGTAGCCAAATTTTAATGTTGTCTTCCACTTCACCGTTTTTAAACAAAACAAAAGTAATAATCGTTCCAAGAAAAACCACAATATTTGCTGTTAAAAACAAATATCAAGTTGGTTTTTTATCTAAATCAGTACGTTCTCTCATAATGTTTATATTATCATAAATTATTAAATAATTTATGAAATATATTTTTTTAATATATAAAATATATTAATTAATAAAAAAATTACGGAGATAGATAATGGGTTTATTTCGTAAACTTGCAAATAAAACAATTAAAGATGTCCAAGCATATGAAATCTTGGATTCAAGAGGTTTTCCTACTGTTGCATGTAGTATAACTCTTGGTTGCGGAGCAAAAGCTAAAGCTTTTATTCCCTCTGGCGCTTCAACAGGCCAGAAAGAAGCTCTTGAATTAAGAGATGGTGACAAAAAACGATTTAATGGTAAAGGTGTGTTAAAAGCTATTAATAACATTAATAGAGTTATTGTGCCACAAATTATTGGTAAAAATGCTGCAAAGCAATTTGAGCTTGATGAATTTATGATTAAGTTAGATGGTACACCATCTAAATCAAAACTAGGAGCTAATGCTATTCTTGCTGTCAGCATGGCTGCTGCTAAAGCTAGTGCGATAGCTAATAAAATGCCATTATACACTTACATCAGATCATTAAATAGGGAATGTAAACAAAACGAAGAATACAAGCTTCCTGTTCCAATGCTTAATGTAATTAATGGTGGAGCTCACGCTGACAACACAATTGATTTCCAAGAATTTATGTTCATGCCTGTTGGTGCTAAGAGCATTAGAGAAGCTGTCCAAATGGCCAGCGAATGTTTCCATGCACTTGGAAAAATTCTAAAAGAAAAAGGTTACAACACATCAAAAGGTGACGAAGGCGGATACGCTCCGTTATTAAAAAATGCTGAAGAAGCTCTTGATGTTATGGTTGAGGCAATCAAAGTTGCTGGTTATAAACCAGGAGTAAATCAACAAGTTGCTATTGCTCTTGATTGCGCCGCTTCAGAACTATATGATGAAACAACAAAAAAATATGTCTTTAAAAAAGCCCTAGCTGCAAAACATTTAACAAAAGAAAAAGCATCATTGTCCACAGACCAAATGATTGAATATTTAGTTGACTTAACTAAGAAATACCCAATTATCAGTATCGAAGATGGTTTAGCTGAAACCGATTGAGAAGGTTTTGCAAAATTAACTGCTCTAATTGGAAACAAGGTTCAAATTGTTGGTGACGACCTATATTGTACTAATCCAAATTTAACTCAAGAAGGTATTAATAAAAAAGCAACAAATGCTGTATTGATTAAGTTAAATCAAATTGGAACCCTAACCGAAACAATTCAAACAATTCAATTAGCAAGGCACTGCCCTGCTAAGTGAGCAGCAGTAGTTAGTCACCGTAGTGGTGAAACTGAAGATACATTTATTGCTGACTTGGCTGTTGCGCTTAATTGTGGCCAAATTAAAACAGGTTCAATGTCAAGGTCAGAAAGAATTTGCAAGTATAATAGATTAATGGAAATAGCTGACGAACTTTCTTTTAGAGGAACGTACGATGGTCTTAAAACATTTGCTAATTTAGAGGGTATCAATGGGACAAAATAAAAAGAAAAGATATGCAATTTTGTGCTCGGGTGGATCAGCACCAGGAATGGCTACATGCGTCATTTCCTTTGTTAAGAAATGTCTTTCTTGTGGTGTTGAGCCTGTAGCCATTTATGATGGATATGAAGGATTGCATAATGACAAATTTAAAACTTTGTCTAATAATATAGTTTTCAACTATATAGATAATGGATCTGCATTAATTGGTACAAGCAGATGTCCAAAATTTAAAGAAGATTCTGAATATCGAAAGAAATGTGCTCAGAATATCTTCAAAAATAAAATTGATGGATTAGTTGTAGTTGGTGGTGAAGGAAGTTACAAAGGCGCTCTTGAATTATCTCGTTTAGGTGTTAATGTAATGACAATACCTGCAACTATTGATAACGATGTTCCTTCATCAACTTACACAATTGGTTTTGATACATGTTTAAACACAGTTTGTCGTGAGGTTGGTGACGTTAATGATGTTTTTGCTTCACATAAAGGTGTTGGAATCATTGAAGTAATGGGAAGAGGTTGTCCTGATGTAACAATTAGATCAGCCATTGCATGCAATGCAACATATATGGTTACTAAGTTTTCTAAGCTTAAACCTGATGGTTTCTTAAAAATTGTTCAAGATGGTTTTGCTAGAGGAAAATCAAACGTTACATTCATCGTTACTGAACAACTCTATCCAGAGTCTGGAAAAAATAGTCTTTCGAGCATAGCTAAATGAATTGAAAAAGAAACAGGCATCTTTACAAGACACGTAGTGCTAGGATATGTTCAACGTGGTGGTAAACCATCTGCTCGTGACAAATTGTTAGCAAACTATATGTCAAGCTTAGCTGTAGATCAATTGCTAGCAGGCAAAACTAATAAAGCAATTTGCCGCCGCGCAAGAGAAACTGTAGCAATCGATCTTTCTTCTGCCCACAAAATGAGACGAAAGAGTTATAACAGAGTTTTGGTTTCTGTCTTTAATAAAATTAATCAAGAATAAAAAAAGAGGTTTAACCTCTTTTATTATTTTACGTATTTGTCAATATCAACTTTCTTAGTGTCTATTGAAGCAATTGCTTTTCTAGCTCGAAGAACATATGCAGGTGACAAAGAAATTTCGTCAATATGCAACCCCATTAAGAAAGGCAAAACATTTGGGTCACGTGCATGTTCGCCACACATGCCAACTTTTTTTCCATATTTATGAGCGGCATCAATGGTCATCTTGATCAATCTCATTAAGGCTTTGTGATATGGATTTAAAACTTTACAAAGATTTGGGTTAACACGATCACACGCAAGAGTATACTGTGTTAAATCATTTGTACCTATTGAAAAGAAATCAACATGTTGAGCTAAGCTATCAGCACAAATTGCCGCGGCTGGAACTTCAATCATTATTCCAAATTTAACATCTTTGCTGTATGGAATCTTATTCTTGTCTAAATCTTTTTTAACTTCATCAATACATTTTTTACAAAATTCAACTTCAGTTAGATTTGTAATCATTGGTACCATTATTGAAAGATTACCAAAAGCTGAAGCCCGATATAACGCTCTTAGTTGAGTTTTGAACATTTCTGGTTTGTCCAAACAAATACGTACTGATCGATAGCCTAAAGCAGGATTTGATTCCTGAGGAAGATTAAAGTAGCTGACTTTTTTATCAGCACCGATATCGAAAGTCCTTATGATTACTTTCTTACCATTCATTGCTTCAAGAGCTTGTTTATAAATATTAAATTGGTATTCCTCAGAAGGATAATCAGTTTTTTTCAAATAAACGTATTCAGAGCGGAATAAACCAATGCCTTCGCCATCATTCTTAATAACGGCATCTAAATCATTTGTTGAACTAATATTACAATATATGTTTGTTGTAAAGCCATCTTTTGTTTTGGTTGGTTTTCCAATAAATTTCTTTAGTTCGATTTGTTCTTTAGCAAAGTCTTTAGCTTTTTTATCTAGAGCTTTTTCTTGCTCTTTAGTAGGTTCGATAATTATTTCGCTATTAGTTGAATCAAGATAAGCCTTTTTGCCATCTAACGATTTGTCTAGCGGTAAAGAGGTAACCATACATATTGATGGAAGTTCAATTGACCTTGCAAAAATCGATACGTGTGCTGTAGTGTTTCCTTTTGTAAGGACTAAGCCTTTTAGTAATTTCTTATCAAGTTGCACAATTTGACTTGATTCTAATTCGTCGCAAACGATTATTGTTGGTTTAGTCAATTTGTACTCTTCGCTTTTTCCAGAAAGAATATTTTTTATTCCACTTCCAATTTCTTTAATGTCAGCAGCACGAGCTTGCAAATATGGACTATCAAGTTTTGATAGCATGTCCTCTATTTCTTTAGTAGCGTGTGAAACAGCTTCTTCAGCTGTTATATTTGATGATATATTTTTCTTAACTAATTCTTCAAAGTCAGAGTCGGTAGCCATGACTTTATGCGCAGCAAATAATTTAGCTTCGTATTCGCCCAAAGAAGTTTTAGCTTGCTCATAAAGAGCATCTAGCTTAGCAACTTCTTTGCTTCTTGCATCAATAAAACGAGCGAACTCTTCTTCAATTCCTGCGAATTTATGAGTAGTTAGTTCGTTTTGGTTTAACAAAACTTTTATTTGTGCATTGGCAAAGCCCTCAAAAATGGCTTTGCCAGAATATTTTTTCATACGATACTTTCTATTATAACTTACTTTCTAATGAAGCTTGTATAGCTTTGGCAGCTACATCTTCGTCTGGTCCAGATACTTCAATATTTAGTACTGCACCACATTTAGCACAAAGTGCTAATACTGTAAAGATTTTTTTCAAATCAGCAGTTTTTCCATCGTATTTAGCAGTTATTGTTGAAAAGTATCTTTTTGCTTCTTCAACAACAACACTTGCTGGTCTTGCGTGAATGCCAGCAGGGTCTTTAATTGTAAATTGAAATTTTTTCATAAATTAGCCTTTCTTAACTTGTTTTCTTACAACACCATTGCCAATTGGAATGCCTTTTCATTTTCCTAATTGAGCATCTTCAGCAGAAACTTTTCTTCTTAATATTCCAAGCATAAATGCTCCAAATACACATCCAATAATTGCTGAAATCATTGCTCTTCAGCAATTAATTCCCATAACAGCATATGAAATCATACCACCTTCAGGGGCGATAGCTATACCGTGTAATAGACCACATATAACACCTCCAATAAATGAAGCTGTTACTGATGTTCCAATAACTCTAACTGGGTCTTTAACAACATATGGAATAGCTCCCTCAGTAATACCGCAGAATCCCATGATAACGTTAGCAGGAGATGGTTGTCTATCAGCCTTACTGAATTTTTGTGGGAATAGTCATGTTGCTAATGCAATCATTACAGGAGGAACCATAATTCCAACTATGTTGGCTGCCATTAGCATTTCAACAGCTTCCCTCTGAGCCACTGTTGCTTCAGGATTTTGAATTGTTGTTGTTAAAACAGCAAGTACTGCATAGTGAGTGGCTTTGTTGATTGGTCCGCCCATATCAATAGCCATTAAAGCTGAAACTAATCCCGCAATCATACATAGAACTGCTCAAAGGTTTTGTCCTTCAATTAATGCTGTAATTCCTGTTGATATACCAATGTTAAGGTATGAGAATGGTATGTTGATTATGAACATTGTAAAACCAATCATCAACACAGAAATTAATGGGATAAAAATCATGTCCCTTGCGCCTTGTAAAGAATGAGGCATTTTATCAAAGCCTTTTTTCAAAAGGTTTGCACAGAATCCACCCAAGAATCCACCAACAACAGCCCCAAGGAAACCGGCACTATTGCTAGATAATTTCTCGATTATATCTCTAACGTGTTCGGAGCTAGGATCTCCAATTGCTCCACCAACAGCTAGGAAATATAATAATGAGAATTGTCCAACCGTAGCGGCCGAACCTCCAATAAATCCAGCAACAATGCCAGGACGTCCCGCAATTGAATAACTAATAAAGCCACCAACAATCGGGAACATTAAACCAAGAGCGATTTGTGCACCTAGCATATGGAATATTTGTGCACCGATAGTGTTGTTTCCAAAATTATCTTCCGGTTTAATTCCACAGCATGTATCTATTAAGTATGCTATAGCTAGTAATATACCACCAGCAACAACGAACGGAATCATGTGACTGATACCAGACATTAAATGCCTATAAAATATAGAAAATTTAGAACTCTTCTTAGAACTAAATGATTTATCGCCACTAGACTTAATGCTTGATTTACCAGCTTGGTAAATTGGAACATTTGGTCCCAACGCTTCCTTAAGCATACCTTTAGGATCACGAATAACACTGCTAGTAGAACATTGAATTACATGTTTGCCAGCAAATCGTTCCATATCAACGAATGCATCAGCAGCAACAATTATTGTTTCGCAATGTTGAATTTCTTCATCAGTTAATGCATTCTTTTGACCTGATGCACCATTTGTTTCAACTTTAATTGTCACATTTAGTTCTTTAGCAGCTTTTTCTAGAGCTTCTTTAGCCATATAAGTATGGGCAATACCTGTCGGACAAGCAGTAGCAGCTAGAATCTTAGGGAATTTTGGTCCCGTAGCCACTTCAGCTTCCTTCTTTTGGCTTTCAGCAGCATCAATTACTTTTAAGAACTCTTGTTTTGTTTTAGCTTTAATTAAATCGTTTTTGAAGTTTTCTTGCATCAATAACGATGATAATCTTGCTAACACATCAAGATGAACATTGTCTTTGCTGACTGGAGCGGCAATCATGAATAGCAATGTAACTTTTTGCCCATCAAGTGAAGCAAAGTCAACACCATTCTTGATTACCATAGCAGCAAGTTGAGGCTTTTTGACAACATTGGATTTGCAATGAGGTATTGCAACTCCTTCCCCAACGCCCGTAGAAGATTTCTCTTCTCTTTTAAAGATTCCCTGTTCAAAGGCCTTTAAATCAACAATAGAACCTGATTTGCCAATTAATTGGACAGCTTGTTTTATAATATCTGTCTTATTTTTGGCATGAGAATCAAGTTCTATTGTTTGTTCGGACAATAAATCTGTTATTTTCATAATAATACCTACTTTCATTATATAAAAATTATTACTAAACTATGTTTAGTAATAAATTTGGTCTAATAAATCAATTATAAAGTCGCCAGTATTATGGTGGTGTTTCCGGCTATTATATATGAATTTGAACCGGCGGAAATAAAGAAGGAATCATATGGCTTAAATTGATGTTTTTTACCATCAATTTCAATAGTTCCAGTTCCTTCAATAATTGTTAATGAATGGAAGGATTTTTCTGTGGCGTTTAACGTTTTTTGGCCATCAATTTTATATTTATAAACATTAAAATATGGGCAGCTGATTAAATGTTCGTTTTGCATTGTATTTTTGTCAATTTCAAGCCTTTTATAATCAAGGCAATCCAAAGCTTGTTTAACATGCAATTGTCTGTGCTTTCCATTTGAATCAACACGATTAAAATCATATAGACGATATGTAATATCGGCGCTTTGTTGAATTTCTATTAAAAATGTTGATTTTCCAATGGCGTGGATTGTACTTGGTTTAATTAAGTATGAATCACCATTGATAACATCAATGTAGTTTAATAGATTTGTAATTTTTCCAGATTCTATTGCTTGTTCAACTTCTTCTTTGTTTGAATCTTTATTTAACCCCATATATAGTTTGGATGGTTTGTTGCTTAATATATGTCAAAACTCTGTTTTGATTTTTGGATGAACTTGAATTGATAAGTCGTCATTTGCTTCAATTAATTTGATTAATAAAGGGAATTTGCCTTTATAGTTTTTTGCGACAATATTTGGATTCTTATTAAAAACGTCTAGCAATGTTAAGTTTCCATCGATTGGTGAGTTATCATCGCCAATGCAGCTTAAAATTCATGCTTCACCAATTTTATCATCACTTTTTTGTCCAAAAATTGAAGGCAAATAATTGCTACCTCACAAACGATGTTTTAAAATTGGTTTAAGTCTGAAAATCATATTTTTATTATAAGTTTTTTAGCGTGAATAGAAACATAGTTTCTATAAATGCAAAAAAACAACAGAAAAACATTAAAATAAAATATAGGGAGAACAAAGTGTCTAAAACAAAAATTGTTTGTACCATTGGGCCAAGCAGTAATAACCCAATAATTTTAAAGAAAATGGCTGAGGCAGGAATGGCTTGCGCCAGAATAAATATGTCACACGGTGACTTTGCTTTTTATAAAAATGTTGTTAACAACATAAGAAAAATCAAAGGCCACAAGGTTTTTATCATGACTGACACAAAAGGTCCCGAGATTAGAATATGTGAATTAAAAAAACCTTTAGCAATTAAGACTGGTGCGAACGTAACTATACTAACAAAAGTTTTTAAAACACCAAATAAACCAAATACTTTCTGCGTGTATGATTCTACAAAAAAATACAACATGGCAAAAGATTTGAAAAAGGGTGAAAGAATCGCGGTTGATGATGGCAAACTTTATTTGGTAGTTAAGTCTGTTGATGTTAAAAAGGGTATCATCCTTGCTAGAGCAATGAACAACCACACCTTATTAACAAATAAGAGGATAAATTTACCCGACTCATCTTATTCAATGCCTTTCTTATCTGAAAAAGATATTCAAAATCTGAAAGAAACAGCTAAGCTACGAGCTGAATCTATTGCTCTAAGTTTTGTTTGCAACGCAAAGAACGTGAAAGATGCGAGAAAGATATTGGTCGCTGCTGGTGGCAAAAAAATAAAGATTTTCTCAAAAATCGAAACACAAGACGCTTTAAATAATATTGGATCAATAATTAAAGAATCTGATGGAATCTTAGTGGCACGTGGTGATTTGGCTCTTGAAACGCCTTATTATGACGTTCCTTATTGGCAAGAAAAAATCATTAAAATGTGTAAGAAGGCTCGCAAACCAGTTGTGGTTTGTACACAAATGTTGGATTCACTTGAAAGAAACGTTCACCCAACTAGAGCAGAAGTAACAGATGTTTATCTTGCAACATCAATGGGTGCCGATGCAACAATGCTATCAGGCGAAACAGCAAACGGATGCGATCCAGTTAACGCAGTTAAAAAGATGCAAGCAATAATTAATGCTGCAACAAAAAGACCAATAAATAAATAGGAGAATAATTATGGCAGAAATAGTACATGCAAAAGATTTAAGACCAGGAAACACCTTTTTAAATGGTGGCAATCTATATGAAGTTATCGAAAACTACTTCAACAAGACAGCAATGCGTGAAGGTATTGTTAAATGTAAAGTTAGAAATTTAAGAACAGGATCAATTACCATTGATGTATTAACTGGTGGTAAATTTGAAAAAGTTCAAGTTGATAACGTAAAAATGAGTTTTAGTTACGTAGATGGAACTAATTATGTTTTTATGGATAATACAACATTTGAATCAATCGAAATTCCTGATGCAAGAATTCAAGATATGAAGAATTTCTTGATTGAGGGTGTTGAAGTATCCGTATTAAAATACGGTGATGAGATTTTAGGTATTAGACTACCAGATCAAATTGTTTGTGACTTAGTTGATTGCGAAGAAGCTGTTCAAGGTAACACAGTTAAGGCAATAATGAAAAAAGCTCACATTTCTACTGGTTTTGAAATTCAAGTTCCTCAATTTGTTAAGCCAACTGATAAAGTTATCATTCGTACATCAGATGGAACATATGTTGGTAGGGAATCAAAATAATGGAAAAAGAACAGCAACACAAAAACTTTGAAATTGAGAATGGTCTTGGCAAAATTACTTTTAGTGCCAGACTTATTACCGACATAATTAAAAGCGTTTTATCTTCATATCCTAGATATGAATATTTATCTCATTCCATAATAGCCATCCAAGACAATTATTATGAAGTTTCTGTTAAACTTAAAATTATTGGTGATCTAATTACGAAGGAAATAGATAGTTTGCACAAGGATTTACTTCTAGTTATTAAACAATCGTTAAGCATAACTAGTCTTGTAGCTATTAATCTAGACTATGGCAAGTAAAACTCAATGGCAAAAGCGTGTAGACCTAACACAATATATCTATTCTAGTTTAACTAAATCGCTCACAGGTGAGGCACTTAAATTAGATTTTATTAATGCTGAAAATTACGAGTTTGATGCCAAACAGCTAAAATTGCTTGAATACTATTGCCAACATCAAACAGAAATAGTGGAACTATTTACTAGTAATTTAGCAAAAGATTGAACTTGAGATAGAATAGCGCCTATGACACAATCAATACTAATCGTTGCCTATTGTGAAGTTAAAGCGCTTGATTCTCCTGTAGCAGTGGCTATTGACCAGGCCTTGGTAACTGCTGATAAGTATGGCCAGCTCGACACAAAGAAATTTATTAATGCTTTACTTGATAAAGTTTTAAAAAACTAGGGCTATTTCCCTAGTTTTTTAATTTGTTCTAAGTAAGCATTTAATCTAGCTTCAGATGGATTGTCTGCTTTTTGATAATATTTTTTGTTTTTTAATTGTTTTGGTAAATATTCTTGTTCCACTCAGTGATTTGGATAATCATGTGGATATACATATCCAACATTTCCTAATTTAGTATGACTAGCATAGTTGTTATCTTTTAGATGTTTTGGTATTTCATAGCATTTACCGTTTTGAACATCTTTGAATGCCTCGCCAAAAGCCATGTAAGCAGAATTAGATTTAGGGCTCAAGCACATTTCAACAACAGTATCGGCTAATATTTGGTAACATTCTGGAATTCCAACTCGTTCAACTGCTTGAGCGGCCGTTACAACTCTGGCACATAATGGTGCGTTAGCTAAGCCGATATCTTCATAAGCACAAGCAACCATTCTTCTAGTTATGCTAGTTAAATCGCCGGTTGTGAGCAATCTAGCTAAGTAATATAGACCAGCATCTGGATCAGAACCACGCAATGATTTATGAAATGCTGAAAGCATGTCATAATACTCATCACCATAACTACTAGCTAATACTGTTGGTGATAACAAAATCTTTTGCAATAATTTATTATCAACTTTTTCTTCTTTATAGAATTTAAGAATATTATCAATAACATTAATTGCTGATCTAACATCACCATTACAGTGATATGCAATGGTTTTTAATGCTTGGTCTGTAATCTTTGCATTTATTCTTTTTTCTTTGTTAATTTTCTTTAACCACAAATATAATTCGTCGGGTTTGATAAGATCAAGTCGTGCAATGTTGCATCTTGATCGTATTGCCGGATTAATGGAGAAGTATGGGTTTTCAGTAGTGCACGCAAACATGGTGATTGTTCCATCTTCAAGATAAGGTAACAAGATGTCTTGTTTATCTTTGTTAAGACGATGGATTTCTTCAACGATTACTACGTAAGGAGTAGAAGAAGCTTTTGCTAATTGAATGATGCTAGTTAATTCTTCTTTTTTATCAGTAGCAGCATTGAACATTGCAAAAGGTAGTTGCATGTCATTACATAGCGCTGTAGCGAGTGTTGTTTTGCCAATACCGGGGTACCCATAAAAAATAATATTTATTGGTTTGCCAGCTTTAACCATTTTGGTTAAAAGACAATCGGGGCCCAACAAATGCTTTTGCCCTATAACATCTTTAATTGATTTTGGTCTAAGTTCGAATGCTAACGGTTGCTTGTTCATAATTATTTTCCTAACAACATATGAATTTCTTTTTTATAAATAGGTCCATTAACGGACCATGGTGTTTCTAAAATTTTACAAATTTTAGATAACGATGGAAGATTTACTCATGATTGTAGTGTTTTAAGTCCGATTGTTCCTTCGCCAATGTTTGCGTGACGGTCTTTTTTGGAACCAAGTTGATTTAGTGAGTCGTTTATATGAATTACTTTTAAATAATCTATTCCGATAACTTTATCAAAAGTTTTAAGCAAGACTGTTGGATCTTTGATGTCATATCCAGCGTCATTAATATGGCATGTATCAAGACAAACACCAATAAGACTTTTATTTTCAACCAACTCAATTATTTTTTTTAGTTCCTCGAATTTTGAACCTATCTCGTTACCCTTACCAGCCATAGTTTCTAGACAAATAACAACATTTTTATTTGATTTATTAACAAAGTTAATACAATCCGCAATGTTTTTTATCCCTGTCGTTTTATCTTCGTTACTTCCTGGGTGTAAAACCAAGAATTTAGCGCCAATTTGTTCAACTCTTTTTGTTTCCTGAGCTAAAAACGTTTTAGCAAATGTTCTTTTAGCGATATCAGAATTAGCGCAATTAATAATGTATGGAGCGTGAACAATAACATCATCAATGGAAATGTTGTTTTGTTTTAAAGCCTTATTAAATTCAGGCACATTTAATTTGCTAATTGGTTGTCTAGCGATTGATTGGGGTGAACCGGTATAAATCATAAAGCAATTAGCGTCTTGGCTAATAGCCATATTCAATGACCCCAATAAATAATCAGGACTAGACATGCTCACATGACAACCTAATTTATTCATTAATCTTTGTCCTTTATAAATTTATAAATAGTATTAAAAGCAATTTGTTCTATTGATGCATCTTTATTGAGAATATTTCTCAATGCATCAAGATTAAGAGCGGGTTTAGGATGCTTTTTCGCTTCAAGCATCTGCGTTTTTTGGTTGTTAATCTGAGCGGCAGTAAAGCCAACAACAAATTTTGGGTTTCTAAATAATTTACAACAAGCAAGAATAAAATCTTTTTTCTTAGCAAAGTTATTAAATAATTTTGCATCTATTTCATCATTGAAAATTAAAACGACACCATTTTCATTTGCACAAAGAACTTTGGCCGCAGATTGTGCATTTGAAAAAGCTTTCTCATCAAGTTTTCCGGACTTTATTTGATCAAGTATTTTTATCGCTTCAATTTCTGAGGATTTTTTTCTTGTAGAAAAAATTGACAGCAATATTTCTGAATCAGTTGGCATCTTAACATCATTTTCTATTGCATTATTTTGTGATGGGTTATTTTTTTTCTTTGATTCAGCTGAATTTTTGGGAGGAACTTCAATGTCAAACAAAGAAAATAATTCATTGTCATCTTTTTTGACTTTTGGCGCTATTGGTTTGCTGATTCTTGTTTTGATTGTCTGGTTAGAAGCGGGTTTTGGCTCCTTTATTTCATTATTAGCAAATGCAGAAATAGATTTGATAATTGCACTATCAATTACGATGCGAACATCTGTTGGTGCATTGACTTTAAAATATGTTTCCTGTCAAATGTCAATCAACTTAACCAATACATCAATATCGTTCAAAACCAAATTATTAATTAGAGTCTCATTTGTTTTGGATAGTAATTTATAATTTTTTGTTTTTAAGTAGATTAATTTATCTGTCAATATAGAAACAATTAAATTAGCGAAGCTAACAAAATTAATTCCGCTCGAAAAATATTCGTTAATGGCGTTAAAGACTGCTTGAGTATCTTGTGAAGCTAACAAATTTAAGAAATCAAGCATCTCGCTTGGACTAAGTAAACCATAAATCTTATAAATATCATCGGCCTTGATGTTATTGTCGCTGCATGTGGCAGTTTGTTCCAATATGCTTAAAGAGTCTCTAGCGGACCCGTCAACAATATCAGCGATTATTTTTAGGGCGTCTAATTCATATTTAATTTTTTCTGCTTCGCAAACCTTAGTTAACAATTTAACAATATCACTATGAAAAATTTTATTGAATCTAAAACATTGGCATCTTGATAAGATGGTTGCGGGAATCTTGTGCATTTCTGTTGTTGCAAAGATGAAAACAACATGTTTAGGTGGTTCTTCGACAATTTTTAATAAAGCGTTTCACGCTTGATTAGTTAACATGTGTGCTTCGTCGATTATGTAAACCTTTTTAGAAAATTTAGTTGGAAGTGTAATGGCAGCATCAGCAATTTGTCTTACTTCATCAACGCCGTTATTACTTGCTCCATCGAGTTCAATTACATCTAGAACTTGATTATTTTTAAAGTTTTTACAGACTTCGCACTCACCACAAACATCGCCTTCTTTACTATTTAAGCAATTGATAGCGTTTGCATAAATCTTGGCAATAGATGTTTTTCCAGTTCCTTTGGTACCAGCAAAAACATATGCATTAGCCACGACATTGTTTTTTATTGAATTTTTTAAAATTTTAACAATATATTTTTGACCGATAACATCGTTAAAAGATTTTGGCCGATATTTTCGGTAAAGTGATAGGTAATTCATAGTAGTATTATATAAATATTTATATAATATTAAACATAATGAGCGTATCGAAAATATCTAATGATTTAACGGTTGTTACTTCACAATATATGGACAATAACACATATATCATTTTTAATGGAAATGAAGCGATTGTTGTTGATCCAAGTTTCAGCGGTAAAGATGTAATTAATGCAATTCCAAAAAACGTTAATGTTGTTGCTGTGCTGCTAACACATGCGCATTTCGACCACCGTTTCGACACAGCAACAATTTTAAAAAAATGGAATGTTCCAGTTTATCTACATGAAGGAGATAAGGAAACATATTATAAATATCGCTATGATAATCTTGCCGACATGAAGACAGAAGACTTCAGTAAAAACATAGTTTGATTTAATTCAAAAGAATTAAAGGTTGGTAGTTTTGTTATCAATGTTATGCACACGCCAGGTCATTCAGGAGGATCTGTTACTTACATTTATAGAGAATACGTATTTAGCGGTGATACATTGTTCTATAACAGCTATGGTCGTACAGATCTTGGCAACTCTAGTCCAGCTGAAATAGTTAAATCATTAACAAGATTATGAAAGACATTAAAACCAAACCAACTTGTTTTGCCAGGTCATAGTAAGTGAGGAAAATTCAAATTTATTGAACGTGATAATTTTATGGTTCAAGAAATAATCGGAAAATAACATTTTCCTATTGTATCGATGTTTTATAATACCAATTATGAAAAAAACTAAATTATTTGCTCTAATTCCAACATTTGTTTTATCGACCATTCCGACGTTTACAACAACCGGTTGTTCAACCAACAAATTAATATATACACAGGATGTAATTGATGAGTTTGTAGGTAATGCCAAAAAAGGAATTAATGGGATTGTGTCTTGTCCAAGACCAGGCGGTTATTATGACGCCATAGTTCCTTATTTAAAAAGTAGAGCTAAAGCTCTAGCCGGTTTAACCGATGAAGATATTCACGTTGATAATGCACACAACATTTATTTTGATATTCCAGCAACGAGTGGTTTTGAAGATGCTGATATGATTATTTTACAAGGACACAGTGATATGATAGTTGCTGGTTTGACTGATGAGCAAGCTAAAACTACACCAATTGATGCGGTAATTGAAAACGGAACACTACATTCCAGAAACTATAAAACATCATTGGGCGCGGACGATGGCGCCGGTATTGCTATCGCTTTAACTATTCTGAAGAATAGAGATAAGTTTAACCATGGACCTATAAGATTTTTAATGACTGCAGATGAAGATATTGGTATGGTTGGTGCTAAAGCACTAGACTCTTCATGATTGAAATATAACGGCGACTACATTAAATGATTAATGAACATCGATGCCGAGGAAGAAGGATATGTGTATCGTTCATGTGCCGGCAATTCTCGATATACATTTAGTTGCTCATATGACAAATCTAGCGAATCATCGCTTAGCTATGAATATACATTGCAATTGGACGGATTGCTTGGTGGTCACAGCGCAATTGATATCGTAAAAAACCGTGGTAATGCCGATAGAATGGTATATGAATTCTTGTATTATCTTGTTAACGAACAAAAAGCCAAAATCCAAATCGTTTCACATAATCATGAAAAGGTTATTGAAGGTGAACTTAAAAATTTGAATTACGGTGCAAATCAAATAATTGCTAATAGCAAGATTGTATTTAAATCTGATCTAGCTCAACAGAGTATGATCGGCTATTGGAAGAATATGATTCAAACATGAAAAGATGGTTCAAAATATAATTTTGATGATTGAGAAAATATTGAATCGAGCTCTGAATTATCACTAAACACAAAAACTTCCGCAGAATTTATTAGTAAAACCGACTCAAATACACTAATAAGTGCTATGGGAAACTACAATATTAACCCAACAGAGTCGCTTGATTCATTTTATTATGGTGTTTTGGAATACTTTCCTGGTGAAGAGTATCGACCAAAAGCAAGTATCAATCTTGGCCCAGTTAGTATTGAGTATGACAGCACAAGTTCAGAATTTATCTACCAATCTCAGGCTTCTACACGATCAGGCGTTGGAACAAAAGAAAGCAAAGAACAATATTCTATAAAATGGTTGGTGCAACAATATCAAAAAGTTTCAGATCAATTCGGATTGACAATGCAACAAGGAGCTTTTTATTACCCTTGGGTAAAGGAAGAAAACAATAAGCTCGTTGAATTGCTTGCTGATGGATACCAAAAATTTGGAATTACTCCAATTATTTGTGATGCCCTTGGTGGTGTTGAGCCGGCAATATGAATGGAAAAGTCAGACGAAAATTTAACTTGCTCATGTATCGGAGCAAAAACAGATGACGCTCACTCTGTTAAGGAAACACTTTATATTAATACAATTGAACCGTGTGTAAAAAATCTAATTAATGCAATTGAAGAGCTAGCAAACAAAAAATAAGGGAAACCCTTATTTTTCATTCTCAACTTTTTCAATAACAGTTTTCAAGTAAGAATTTAGAGTATGAGTAGCACGATCAGGTAGTTCAAGTTCTTTGCTTTCTTCTAACATTCGTTTCTCTATTGCTTGTAATTCATTAGACTTGAGATCGTTTTTTGATTCGAACAAATCAGATAAGATAACCAATTTATTTTCTTTAAAGCTATACATACCATAGTTAATTAAAGCTTTTTGTTTTTGCCCATCAGGATATGTTATGTATATAAAGTTTGGGATAATAGCTCCGACAATTTTCGAGTGATTAGGCAAAATACCAACATAACCTGTTGATGTTGGCAATGTAACGCTGATTACATCAGCGTTAATGCATACTTTTTTTGGTGTAGATATTTGTAGCCTAAATTCTTTTGCCATAATTATTTAGCCTTTTTCTTAGCCCTTTCTTTTACTTCAGCGATTGTTCCGGCGTTGTAGAAGTAAACTTCAGGAATATCATCGCATTTTCCTCCAACAATTTCTTTAAAACCAGCGACAGTATCAGCTAGCTTAACATATTTACCATCATAACCAGAGAATTTTTCTGCGACAAAGAATGGTTGTGATAAGAAGTTTCTTATTTTTCTAGCTCTTGAAACAACTAACTTATCTTCGTCAGATAATTCATCGATACCAAGAATCGCAATAATATCTTGCAACTCATTAAATTTTTGTAAGATAGTTTGAACTTGTCTTGCAACTTTGTAGTGATCAACACCGACAATTTTAGGGTCAAGTAGTCTACTACTTGATTCCAAAGGGTTAACGGCAGGATAGATTCCAAGAGAAGCTATTTTCCTATCAAGAACAATTTTTGCATCTAGGTGAGCAAAAGTAGTTGCAGGAGCAGGGTCGGTTAAGTCATCCGCAGGAACATAAACAGCTTGTACAGATGTTATTGATCCGGCCTTAGTTGAAGTAATTCTTTCTTGCAATTGACCCATTTCGTAACTTAGTGTTGGTTGATAACCAGCAGCTGATGGCATACGACCAAGAAGCGTAGAAACTTCTGAACCAGCCTGAGTAAATCTAAAGATGTTGTCAATAAATAATAAAACATCTTGGTGTTGCTTGTCTCTAAAATATTCAGCCATTGTTAGACCAGACAAAGCAACTCTCATTCTAGCACCAGGCGGTTCATTCATTTGGCCAAAGACTAATGCTGTGTTGTTGATAACTTTTGAAGCTATCATTTCATGATAAAGGTCGTTTCCTTCTCTTGTTCTTTCGCCAACACCAGCAAAGACTGACAAACCACCATGACCAGTCGCGATGTTGTGAATTAATTCTTGAACAAGAACAGTTTTTCCAACACCAGCACCGCCAAACAAACCAATCTTGCCACCTTTGACATAAGGAACAAGTAAGTCAATCACCTTAATACCAGTTTCAAAAATTTCTTGCGAAGCAACTTGTTGTTCGAAACTTGGTGCAGGGCGGTGAATTGATTCCCTTGGAGTGGAAGGATCAACATCTGGTTTACCGTCAATTGGTTGGCCAATAACGTTAAACATTCTACCTAATACTGCTTTTCCTACAGGAACAGAAATCGGTTTATTTGTATTAGTAACTTTCATTCCTCTTTTTAAACCACCTGTATCACCCATAGAAATACATCTAACTATGTTATCGCCAGATATTTGTGCAACTTCTAAAACCAATTGTTTATCTTTTAAATCAATAACCAAAGCATCATTAATGTCAGGCAAGTAGTTTTGTTCAAAAAGAACATCTACTACTGGTCCCATGATTTCGTAGACTTTACCATATTTATTTGTTGTTTTAGTTTGTTTTTCCATAATGTGCTCCTTAGTTTTTATTTGCTCCGGCAATTATTTCATTGATCTCTCGAGTCATAGATTCTTGTCTTGCTTGGTTGTATTGAATTTTCAATGTATTAATCATTTCAGTGGCATTTTTTGTTGCCCCTTCCATTGCGAAACGGCGATTTGTTGATTCACAAAGCGAAGATTCTACCAATGCTCCATATATGTAGTTAGCTATATATAGCGGTATAACATCTTTGATTAATTGCTTAGCATTGGGTTCAAAGATAGTTCAATCAGTTATGCTTTCTTCTTTAGTAGCACCAAATAATTCAGGTCAAATTGGTAAGACGTTTCAAGTTATTGGTGTATTTGATATCGATGTTTTAAATTTTGTATAAACAATTTTAATATTGCGATATTTTCCTTGTGAATAAGCGTGATAAATAGACAAGCTCAATGGTAAAAGCGCATAATAATTGTTCAAATCAAAGTCTCAGTGCATTGAGCGAATTATTTGATCACCGTGGTGATGCATTTTTAGATAGTCAACACCTTTTTGTCCGAAAACAATAACTTTATCTTGTGGTCTTAACGTAGTTAATAAGTGTTTACAAACATTGTTATTGTATGGGCCACAAAGTCCTAAGTCAGAAGTGCAAAGGATATATAAGTCTTGATCTTTGACTTTTCCATTACGAAGAAAATCAAGACTTGGTTGTTTAAGAATTAAAGCTTTAAACATTCTGTAATATTCATGGCTAAAAATACTTACCGCCTCAAAACTTTTCAATTGTGATTTGATTTTGGTAGTAGCAACTAACTTCATAGCATTTGTTATTTTTTTAGTTGCTTGAATAGATCTAATACGTTTTTTAATTAAGTCTAGTGATTGCATAAAGCTACTTTAGTTCCTTAATATCCCCATATAATTCTGCTTTGTAGTTTGGCAGAGTTTTTATGTATTTATTAATGAATGATTTAAATTCTTTTTTGCATTCATCAATCATTTTGTCGTCAAACTTTTTGGCTTTAGCCAAACGCTTAACTATTTCTAATTTGTCAAAGTGAGAAATTAGTGCATTTTTGAATGATGCAATATTATCTATTGGTATTCACTTGATAAAGTGATATTTAATTGCAAATAGTAATATTGCTTCTTGGATTTGCGATAAAGGCGAGTTCTCTGGTTGTTTAATCATCTCCATTATTCGTTTACCATGTTCAATAATATCTTTAGTTTCTTTATCTAAGTCAAAACCAAATTGAGCAAAAGCTGATAATTCAGCAAATTGAGCAAGCTCAAGTTTTAAACTGCTTGCAGTTTGTTTAACATATCCAATTTGTGCTGCGGAACCAACTCTGGATACTGACAGACCTGGATCAATTGCTGGACGTTGTCCTGCGTTGAACATGTTTGTCATCATGAACAATTGACCATCAGTAATTGAAATAACGTTTGTTGGAATGTAAGCAGAAATATCACCAGCTTGAGTTTCAATTATTGGCAAGGCTGTAATACTTCCACCACCATTTTCTTTGTTCATTCTACCAGCTCGTTCTAGTAAACGAGAGTGTAAGTAGAAGACATCACCAGGATAAGCTTCTCTGCCTGGCGGCCTTCTTAGAAGCAAAGAAATTGTACGATAGCTTACAGCGTGTTTTGACAAGTCATCATAAACAATAAGGACATCTTGCCCTTTAGCCAATCAATGTTCAGCAATTGTTATTCCTGTATAAGGTGCCAAATAGATTAGCGCAGGCAATTCACCAGCAGTCGAAGATACTATTGTTGTATATTTCATTGCTCCAGCTTTTTCCAAAACGTTGTGAATTTGAACAACTGATGAACGTTTTTGTCCAATAGCAATGTATACACATTTAACGTTCTTACCTTTTTGATTAAGAATGGTGTCTATGGCAACAGTTGTTTTACCTGTTTGTCTATCTCCAATAATCAATTCTCTTTGACCTTTTCCAATTGGAAACATCGCATCAATTGATAAAATTCCAGTTTCCATTGGCGCATCGACAGATTGTCTTGTAATAACGCCAGGAGCAATCTTTTCGATAGGCATTAAAGTTTTTGTTTCAATCGGTTTACCGCCATCTATTGGTTCACCAATACCATTAACAACACGGCTAAGAAGTTCATCTCCAACAGGAACGGAAATTACTGTACCTGTACGCTTAACAGGAGAGTTTTCAGAAATGTCTTCATACTTACCAAGAAGAATAACACCAAGTGTTTCAGCCTCAAGGTTTAATATCATTCCTTTTGTTCCATTTTCAAAAACCACTATCTCATTAAGCATAGCGTTTTCAAGACCACTAATTAGAGCTATTCCATCTCCGATGGAAATAACCTTTCCAACTTCGGATTGAACAACGTTATTAGTGTATTTTTCAATCTTTGCTTTGATAATACTAGCAAACGAATCAATTTTTGTTGCCATATTTACCCTCTCTTTGAAAGAAGTTGTTGTTTTAAATTATTCAACTTCATTCTGTATGTGTTGTTATATGTTTTGTTATTTAACTGAATTGTTAAATCACCAATTAGATCGGGATTAACGTTTCATGTGATCGAAACTTCCTTCTTTAATTTTTGTTCAAAGAATTTTTTGATTTTATTCATTTGAGCTTCGCTCATATTATTAGCAGAAGTTATAGTTATTGGAATGATATCAAACATATTTTCGTATCGTTTTTTGCAATTGATAAAAACTTCATGGAAATATCGATAGAAGTTATAGTCAATGATTGTTCATATTCAGAATATGACTTTTTGATCAAATCCACAAGCAGTAAGAATGTTTTTAACAAGTTCTTTACGATCTTGTTTATCAATCGACCTAGCTGACAAAATTTTTGATAAATCAGAATTAGTATTATTTAGTGTGTCTAAAGACACAACTTGTGAATAATACTCTCTAATTTTTTCTTTGTCGTTTGTTAAAGCAAAGAATGCTCTAGCAAAGGAACTAGCTTTGTCAGCGGTTTTTTCCATTATTTACTTTCTTTTAGATCTTTTTCAATTGTTGATAGAAGATCATCAAGATATTTATCTTTGTCTTGTTTTTTGATTTCTGTCTGTAAGACACTTTCAGCAACATCAAAGGCAATATTGATGATATCGTTCTGAGCATCAGCACGAACATTTAACTTTTCTTTGTTAATATCGTCTTTCGCGTTTTTAACAATTTCATTAGCCGTTTGCTTTGCGTCTTTCTTAGCTTGTTCAACTATGTTGAAAGCTTCTGATTTTGCTTGTGTTGTAATTGTCATAGCTTGACTCATAGCATCAACTTTTAACTGGTTAGCTTCTTCAAGATCCATATCAGCTTTTTCTTTTGATTTTTGAGCATCAGCTATTTGCTTGGCAATGAAATCGTGGCGTTTATCTAACGCTTGTTTAGTTGGTTTTCAAACCAACCAAATCATTAGCACGATTAAAATTACAGCAGCAATAATATGAGTTATGAAAACTCAAAGATTTGGAAATAAATTATTAACTATTTCTTCACCACTAATTGGTTGGCATGAAGAAAGAGATACTAAAACTGGCAAAACGCATACAGATGCGATTAAGCCTTTTAGAAATCATGTCTTTGGTTTAGATAATTTATTATCCATTGTTGCCTCACTATTTTCCAGCAACGAATATTAATAGAATTGCAATAATCAATGAGTAAATTGCTGATGTTTCAGCAACAGCGTCACCAATGATTAGTGTAGTTCTAATTTTGTTTTCGGCCTCAGGGTTTCTTGCTACGGCTTCAACGGCTTTACCAGCGGCAAAACCTTGACCAATAGCAGTACCTAGAGTACCAAGAGCAGCAATACCTGCTCCTAAAAATGCACTGTCCATATTTTCTCCTTTTTTAAAAAAATATATACATTTTTAGTATATATTTTTTTATCGTTATTTTTATATTATTTAATATTAGGTTGAGGATCGTCGCCTTTAGCCATAGTTCAATAAACCATAGTCAGCATAGTAAACACTAGTGCTTGAATTAGACCTGAAAGTAAATCAAAGTATGCTCTGATTGGTCCGGCGGTTAAACCCCCTAGAAGATTGATAGTTCCAATAATTGGAACGTTGATTCAAACATAGTTTGTAAAGAAGAATCAGAGAGTTATGATAATTGAACCAGCAGTTATGTTTCCTCATAGACGGAAAGACATTGAAATCAATGGAGCAATATTACTCATCACTTCTAGTGGGTTGATGAAAACAGGAATTTGTTTTCCCTTCTTTGTTTTAATTTTGAAACAGAAATTTTTAAGATAACTTAATTTTTGGTACTTGAAACCAACAACCCATACACCAAAGTACATAATTAAAGCCATTGATAGAGTAACGGTATATGAACCTGTTGGATTATCAAGACCAAATACACCGATAATATTGGAAATAAGAATGTAAGTAAAGATAAAAACGAATAATGGTGTAAGCTTATCAAGCTTAGGTCCCAAAATTTCATGAACCATATTTCGAAAATATGAAACATAAATTTCAATAGCTAAAACATAACCTGTTGGTGCTTCATTAGCCTTAAGTTTTCTAGATTTTACATAATAAACAATACAAAATATTGCAATTATTACTGCTACAACAAATATTGAAAAAATTTGTGGTCTAATTTTGAATGGATCTCATCCAATATTTAATGGATCTTGTCAGTCACTCATACAAAATAATTTTACATTATTTTTGTGGTGTTTTGCTAACTATGTTAGCAAAAATTAATTTATAAATAATTATAAATATAGGTGCGATAAGTGTTGTTCCAAGCATCACTCATTTATTAAAAAATTGTTCGAATGTTAACCCAACAAAAGGCATACCGATTATTGCTGCGTATTTAACAACATAGAGTATGACGTAAATTGCAATAACACCCTTACCTGATTTGGCATCAAAAAATTTGCTTGTTGGTAAAAACACACTAATCAAAACAAAAAGAATACTTGGCCCTAAGCACAATAAAAATCCATAGATATATGTATAGTTTTTCAATGTTAAACTAGACACTAAAAATGAAATTAACAAGCAAATTATTATTAAACAATAAATAACCAAAGAGTATTTGGTTATTTTTGTCGATTTTTCTTGTCGATTTTTTTCCATTATAAAAGGCTATTCTTCGTCTTCTTCGATTTCAATGAAATATGTGTTGATAGCGCCAGCAAGTGTTGATGTATCTTTTGTTGCTATATCAAGAGGAGAACAAGGTGATGTTGGCATAGACACAATTTCTTGCATCCTTCCATCTTTATAAATAACCATTAAAGATGTTTTATTGTCGTTGGCGTTGTCGAATGTTGTTGTACGCGATTCAGTTGTAGGAAAGAATGTTTTACCACGATTGACGAAATCACGATAAGATTTAGCCTGTGCGTCTTGTCTAATATAGTCGCCCCCTACAACCTCAGGATTGTCTTCGTCAGAGTTTCAATCGTAACCGTAGCCATTCTTCATAAAAAGTCTAGTTTGTGTAATTGTTTCATTAGTTCAAGTGTCGAAAGGCCCAATGTTTCATGAGTGTCAAAGAGCGCTTTGTCCGGGTTCGGCTTTAGTTGTAACATGAATTTCATGGCCAGAATTATCGTAAACTTTGCCATCTCAGTTATCAATAAATGATAAGAAACCAAAATCGATAATTGTTTTTGTTCCATCTGTATTATCTTCCAAGTTAGCTTTTGCTTGCAAGACATCATTGTTAAGGCATGATGATTCGAATGATGTTGTTCTTCACAAATCTAAAGTTTTATTTTTAGCATCTCCTGAGAAAAAGGTACAAGTAGCATCAAACATAGTGCTACCTACAAATAGAATGTAGTTGCCTTTTCAGAATTTTTTAGAACCAAGTAAAATGTCATCATATGATGAATAAATGTCTTTGATGTTAGCTAAAGAACCATTAGTAGCAACATCATTTCAAGAAAAAATAGCAGTAGCGATGCTTTTAGTATTCACACAGCTTGTTGTTAATGCAATCGGTGCAATAGCAGCGACAGACGCGCTACCACCTAAACTGATACGTTTAATTCAAGACAATTTTTTCATAGTATAAATAATATTTATCTATTATAGAATGAAATTATATCAATATGATAAATACTAAACAATTAGAAAATGTTTATCCTGATTTGGCTAAAGCCAAATCAAGATCTGGTAAGCAAATTAAGTATTTGCATAACCTTTTCCAATTAACAAAAAATCAAGCAAGCATTGGTTTGAATAAAACTTTTTTTGTTAGAACATATGGATGTCAAGCGAATGAAAGAGATAGCGAAACAATAAAAAGTATTTTATTGGCTATGGGATATAAGCAAACCAATGATTGAAAAAATGCCGATTTAGTAATTTTAAATAGTTGTGCAATTAGACAAAACGCAGAGGACAAAACGTTTGGAATGCTTGGCGTCCTTAAGGCTTTGAAAAAGCAAAAGAAAAATCTAGTTTTTGGTCTTTGCGGTTGCATGCCACAGCAAGAAAAAACAATTAGCGAAGTTAAACGTTTTTTTGATGATATTGATTTTATTTTTGGAACACATAATATTTATGAATTACCCGTTATTTTAGAAAACGTTTATATATATAAAAAACCTGTAATTAGAGTTCATAGTCTTGAAGGAAATATTGTTGAAAATTTGCCAGACTATCGTGAATCTAAACACAAAGCTCTTGTTAACATAATGTATGGATGTGATCATTTTTGTAGTTATTGTATAGTGCCTTACACTAGAGGAACTATTCGATCAAGAAATAAAGATGATATATTAAAAGAAGTGTCATCCCTAAAACAGCGAGGATATAAAGAAGTTACATTGCTTGGTCAGAATGTCAACAGTTATGGAATAGATTTAAAAAACGATTATCGTTTTTCTAATTTACTAGAAGATGTGGCTAAAACAGGAATAGAGCGTGTGAGATTTGCTACTAGCAATCCATGGAATTTTGACCTAAAAATAGTTGATGTAATGGAAAAATATCCTAATATCATGGCCTATGTGCATTTGCCAATTCAATCTGGTAGCGAAGACATTCTTTTAAGAATGAAAAGGGGTATGGAAATATCCAAATATATTAAGATTGTTAAGTATGTTAGAAAGCATATTAAAAATTGCACAATATCTACTGACATAATTGTTGGTTACCCTAATGAAACACACAGAGATTTTGCCAAAACCATAAAACTATATAAAAAGATTAAATTTGATAATGCTTATACTTTCATCTATTCTCCAAGAATAGGAACACCAGCCGCATCTGAACCTGACAATATTACATTTGAAATCAAGCAGAAACGATTAGATAAATTGAATATGCTGGTCAGAAAATATTCGAAATGGAACAATAATAAATATATCGGGCGTATTGTTGATGTGCTTGTTGATGGCAAAAGCAAGACCAACCCAGATAACTTAACTGGTTATGCACATAATTGAAAATTAGTTAACTTTACCGGTAAAGCCCAACCAGGTGAATTTGTCAAAGTAAAAATTACTGGATCAAGCTTGTTTAGTTTGAATGGAGAAAAGGTTGAACAATAAAAAAAGAGAGTTGCACGCTCTCTTTCTTTTTATTTTAATGCATCCTGGATTTTTCTTCCCGTGACTGCACCTGTTGTATAACCGATTATTGTGATTAATGGGATGAAGGCCACAAGTCATTTTGCTCCTTCTCACGCTTTAAAATCAGGGACATTATCATAGATAATTGTGATTATAATGGGTGAGATAGCAAGGACTAGACCAATCAACAATCATAATCTAATCAGTCCTGCTCTCGCGTCGGTCCGGACGGTACCGGCAGCGAAGAACATAATAATGTTTAGAACAGATCAAATTATCGCAGCTACTAAAGAAATGTAGCTTAAAACTTTTATACCTGTGTCATATCATGCTAGTGTTTTTTCAATGTCGTTTGTCTGAACGGCATTAACTACACCCATGATAAGAGTAACAAGCGGTACTAAAATTACAATCAAACTAGATCATTTGAATCATTTAGCAAGAGTGTAATATGTACCATTGTTTTGTTTCATTACCATATCTTTCCTCTCGTTCCAAATTATAGAGGTTATTGAGCCACAAAAAACAATATTTTTACTCTAACAAAGTTAGATTTTTTTCGATCTTTATTTATTTGAATTTAAAAACTATTTTGTTAATGTTTTTTGATTGCGATACAAACTTTTTTTCGTACTCGGTTTGGATGTTGTTAATGTTGTAAATGTTGGTGATATCACCATACATATCATTTATGCTGTAGGCAACAATGACATCTTTTCTTGAATTTAAGACACCTAAGCTGTATTCATACATTGCATCATTATCTGTTTTGAATTCAACAATAGCATTGTTTTTTAATATCTTTTTATATATTTCTAAGAACGAAGGCGAAGTTAATCGTCTTTTTGCGTGTCGCTTTTTTGGTCATGGATCCGAAAAATTTAAATATAGTTTTTCAAATTTATTTTTAAATTTGTCATCAATTAGTTTATTTGCATCAGCAACACAAAATAATAGGTTAGGTAAAACAAGTTTTTTCCTTACAATCTTTTTAAGAGCTTTAAGAACGACAGTAGAGTATTTTTCTATCCCAAGATAGAAAATTTTGGGGTTATTTATCGCTTGCGAAATTAAAAAATCACCCTTACCGCAACCGATCTCGAGGTGTAAGACACCTTTGTTCGGTTTATATTTATCTACATCTATATAGTTATCATACTTTTGCACTAGCTGTGGTGCATCTGTATTTGTTCTAAGTCTACCCATTAGTTAATTATACGAAATCAATGAAGAAAGCATTTATGCTTTATTTTTTACATATCTTTCGAATAAGTCAATGCAAGTTATAAGCGAAGATAAGTATATTTGTCCGTTTGCATTTAGAGTTATCTTTTTTAATTGGTTATAATTTAGCCACTTGTTGATTGATACTTTTTCAAATATTGAACCATCACCTTGTTTTTTATTGATTGTTTTACAATTTGTGACATCGAACAAAAAATTAAATACGGTTTCATTCATTTGTGTTGCAACAACACAATAACTACCAGCAACTAAATTTTTTTTAGATATTTTTATGTTTGCTTCTTCATACACTTCGTTGATAGCATTTTCAATTGGCGTTTGATTTTTTTCAATTGTTCCAGTAATTGGACATGCAAAGCAATCATCTCATTTGAGATGTTTTATTGTGTTCACAATCGGTAAAGGTTGATATCTTATTAAAAATAAATAACCTTTCTTGGTCTTTTTAAAACACAAAGTAGCGGTTGAATTTACACCCCTTCTTTGAGCATAAATAAAACCTTGTTTTGTTTTGTATAAAGATAGAAATTTTGTTTTATGTAATAGTTTTGGCATTCTAGTTTTTTCTTCCCATTAATAAATTATTAATTAATATTCGAAGCTCGCTGCTAAAATTGTACATGTCAACTGTTTGTTTTAGATCATCAAATAGCGTTGGTACATTACTAAAGTATTCAAGTAATGTTGCAAAATCATAGAAGTCCAAGAATTGTTTTCTTGTTTTGAAAACGTTGTTATAGTTTTTAACCATCTGTTCATCTTGCAAAGCAAGAACATTTCCAAACATAACATTATTATGAGTAATTAAATTTCTTAACGTTAGAAAATTGTTAATCAAATCATCACATGATGAAACTTTATTTGGAGATAGTCTGAAAAATTTAACAATTTTTTTCTTCAATTGATCATTCAAAGCAAAATAAACTAATACCGTTGTTGAAAACGTTCAGGTTAGACACAATGCGTCTAGCGGGCACACTTTTCACTTTAGAAACAAATTGTTTCTTGAAACGTTTTCATATGAGTTTGTATTGGGATTGATGTGAGCATATTTTGTCATTTTGTTAATTAATTGTTCAAAACCAAGTTGACATAGACTACCACTAGCGTTTGAAAAGATTTCGTGTTTTAAAAAATCTTTGTCCTTAGAAAATAAACACCCATCATAGATACCATAGGTATCCTCGATTATATAAGCGATTTGCGTGTTAAGTCGTTTTTCAATTTCAAGAAGGTGATCCAAGAACAACATTGAAATTCTTCCATCAAGTTCGTATAGATTTAATAAATCGTCTGTTGTGATTTGGAGTTTATTAACACTTTGTGTTTCTAACAACTTTAGGTATGGTTTTATGACTCTGTTATAGTTGTTATTGATAATTGCTTTTTCCAATCTTTTAACATCAGAAATAACAATCTCTTTCGATTGAATGTGGTTTAATAAACGATTAAAAATTGTGTTATTCATTATTCGTTCTTTAATTGCAATATTTTGTCTTTTAATGCTTGAGCGCAATCGCCAATAAGTAAAGTAATGTTTGTTTCAGCTTTGATTACGCCTTTTGTAGAAATCTTTTTTAACTGCTCAAAATCAACGCCCATAGTATCATTTAATTTGAAAGTAATTGTCGAAATGGTTGCAGAAACATTTTTAATGTTTTTAATGCCATTTAGTGAATCAACTATATCATCAACATCAGGCAAGCTCATCGTGTTTATAGTGAGAGTTAAATTTTTCTTTTCATTTTGTTTTTTAGCTTGTTTTTTTGCCTTTCGTCCCAACAAACCAAAGGTTATGATGTTTAAAAATTTGGAAAACTTCTTGCCCATATTATTTTTTCTCACCGATAATGAAAACTTTTTTCAACTTTTCTAAATATGGTTCCAAGTCTCTATGGAAACCAATTTTTGCTGATAAAGTTGTTAAATACAACTTATAAGTCTTTTTCGTATCAATCGCGTGTTCGTAGCCGTCATTCATTAGAATCATTTGTCCATTTGCTTTAAGATTTTTTAAAGTTATTACTTGGTTACCATCCAAAACCACAGCATTACCTATAGATAGGTACTTAGCATGAGCCAAAGGAGAAACTTCAGACATTTCTCAAACTTTTGCTTTAGTTAACAATATGGCGTTTTTCAATGATTTATTTAAAGCGGTTGAACCTGTTTTTGTACAAAAACATAAACCTGACCCTCAAAACCATTCATAGTGTTTGTTGTTGATCAAAATGTCAGCAGAAACAGTATTGATACCTTCGATAAGAATCTCGTTAATAGCGTAATATTTTTTACCGTTTGCTTCGCAAACAACCACATCTGGTTTATAGAAATTTTTATCATTATCAAAGAATTTGATAATTGCCTTTGCATCGAATTTTAAATTAACACTATAAAAGCCCACAAGACCAGTGTTAATTAGAGCCATTTTTACATTTTTCTTGCAGTATGTATTGTAGGCGTGAACAAATGTTCCATCTCCACCCAAAACAATTATGTTTTGTGCGGTAGGGAGAATTTTGCATCCTGCCTTTTTTAGAACCGCTGTTAGTTTTTTCTTAGCCTCTTGGCTTTTCTTCGAATTATTGCAATAGATAAAGAATTTTTTATTCATAGATGATTTCCCTAAAGATTATAATTTAAAATATATAAGTTATGCATAATACAAAAAAGAAACCAATTATGTTAAGTGGTATCCAACCATCTAACAAAATAACCCTTGGTAATTACTTGGGTGCAATAAAACCATACGTACATGCGCAAGAATCGTTCGATATGTACGTATTTATTGCTGATTTACATGCAATCACCAATACTTTTGACTCCGAAGCACTAAATAATAATAGGAAACAAATGGTTTGCATGCATTATGCATGTGGTCTTGATTTTAACAAAGTTAAAATCTTTTATCAATCAGAAGTTAAAAGTCACACTGAGTTAGCACATATTTTGACTTGTCACACCACTCTTGGTGAACTTAATAGAATGATACAATTTAAAGATAAAGCCAAAAAGGCTTGCGCTAATGGAACTGAAATGATTCCAACAGGTTTACTTATGTATCCTGTTTTGATGGCGGCTGATATATTGTTATATGATGCTGATGCAGTAATTGTTGGTGCTGATCAAAAACAGCATATGGAGTTAACTAGAAATATTGCCCAAAGGATGAATAAAAAATATTCGACTCGAAATAATGGTAAACCATTATTTACTGTTCCCGAATCATATATTTTAAAAACTGGAGCAAGAGTGATGGATCTATTAGATCCAACAATTAAGATGTCAAAATCTAATGTTAATGATAAAGGAACAATTTTTATCATGGACTCTCCTGATGTTGTTGCAGACAAGATCAAAAGAGCTAAAACTGACAGTCTTAACAAAGTTAAGTATGATAAAGAAAAACAACCTGGTATTTCTAACCTAATAGAAATATATTCAGCATTGACAGGTATGGCAATTCCTGACATCGAAAAGACATATAAAAATTGTGAAAACTACGGAGTTTTCAAAACTGATCTAATCCAGATTGTTTGTAGCGAGCTAACTCTGTTACAAAAAAGATATCGCGAAGCTGAAAAGATTTACGAATCTAAACTTGTACCTATTCTTAAAAAGAATGCTATTGAATGCACTAAAATTGTACAAGCAAAAACTGAAGAAGTTTATAAAGCTATTGGAATGAAATAATGGCACAAAAAAATAAGTCTACAAAGAAAGATATTCTTCGTTGAAGAATAAATAAGCGTTTAGCAAAAGTTAAATTTGATAAACGTTGTTTAATTTGTACCGATTTAGATGGAACATTACTAAATAGAGACTGTTATATTCGTTCTTACACTAGGGATGTTATTAATGAACTTAATAAGCAGGGACACATTGTTTGCTTATTTACCGCTAGACCACAAAGATCTAGTCTTGACTATTATCGTCAGCTAAGACTTAAAACACCATTGGTAAATTACAATGGTGCTATTATCTGAAATCCATGTGATCGCGGATTCAAGCCTCTTGAATTCTTTATAAATACTGAAGTTATTTATAAAATTTTGGAAGATCCAATTGTTCAAAAAATATTTTTGAATGTTATCTTGGAAACTCCTGATGGTACATTTTTTCTTAAAGACTATAGAAAAAAAGTTAGCAACGCACAAGTTAAAAAAGAACTTTCCAAATTCAACATCTTCACTACTAAAGATATCCAATTTGTTTCGGATGATTTTAGTAAACTAAAAAACGGTGCATATTCAGTTCTTATTGAATTACGTGATATGAAGAACGCTAAAAAACTTGAACATCGTATTAAAGAGATTTGTTCATCAGTTGTTGTACGAAGTTGAACCGAAGAACACGTTGGCACTATCATTGAAATTAACAGCCTTTTCCCTAATAAGGGAATGGCTCTAAGATATCTTTCGGTGTATTATGATATTCCTTTGGAAAGATGTTTTGTGTTTGGTGACAATCATAATGATGTTGAGATGCTAGAGACAGCCGGTCAAAGCTATGCGATGAAAAATGGAAGCGCTACAGCCAAGAAAGCGGCAAAGCATATAACAACTCATAACAACCACGAACAAGGCGTTGCAAGAGAATTAAATAAGATTTTCAAGCTAGGTTTGAAAGTAAAGATAAACAAAAATCTTGAATTTGAAGATGACAAGAAATTAATTCGAACAAAACTTAAATAAAAATAATCGGGTGCGAGTCCGATTATTTTATTTGACTAATTAGATTAATAATTTTGTCCTTGGTTTGGATGTCCTGTGTTGAACCTTGACAGAAGTTTTCTTTTCCACCACCGCGCCCGTTAGTTAATTTATTTATTTGTTTTATGACATCATTACATTTAGAAATATTTGCTTTAGCCGACTTACAAACAACATATGACAGCTTTGAAGTGATATTCAAGATTACAAAACCATTATCTTTATATTTATCTAACAATTGTTTAGATAAAATAGTTATGAATTCGTTGTCGACATTGTGCAAAACAATTGTGTTGTATGGTTGTTCATTTAGTTTAAAGTTGTTAATGAAATCATTAACATCTTTCTTAATTTTTGCAAATTTGAATTCAACCATTTCTTTCTCTAATTGTTGAGCTAGTTCATCAAACAATTTGCAATTAGATTTAGTTTCTTTTCAATTATTTGAAAGATTAATCTTTTTGATTTTGTCAAGAATATCGCCGTTAAATCCTGCGGCCTCGGTCGTTCTTATTATCTTGTCTATTTTTTCTTTTAGTTCACTATTAAGTTCATTAATAGTTTTGATTGTATTTTCATTTGAAGCAATTGCCTCAATTCTTCACAAACCAGAACCTTTTGAAGAAAGTTTTAATATGTGGAACTGACCAATATCTTTTGTGTTAGTTACGTGTCTACCAGCACATATTTCAGTGGAAATATTGCCTATAGATACGACTCTTAATTTGCCCTTAACCTTAGCATATACTTCTTCGAAGTAAGCTAGAGCGCCCATTGCTTGAGCCTCTTCTAGTGTTTTGTGGTAAGTTGTAACGGGCAATGCTTGGTTGATTCAATCATTGATTAAATTTTCAACTTTTATAAGTTGATCATCAGTTAATTTTTGGCTGTATTGAAAATCATAAGTTAACTTATGGTGATTTTTCAATGCGCCCATTTGTTTTATTTCTTTAGAAACAGTTTGTTGCAAAGCAGCTTGCATCATATGCTCACAAGTATGTGTTGCCTGAATTATTTTTTTAGCTTGCTCATCCAAACTAATCTTAACATTAGTGTTAAGAGTTATGCTTTTGCCTGGTTGACCGATTATTGAATGGAAGTGTTGACCATTAGGTCCATTTATTGCATCATATACTTTGTATTTGACGCCATCAGCCTCAATTCAACCCCAGTCAGATACTTCTCCACCACAATTAGCGTAAATGACTGTTTTGTCGAAGACAAGTCAGTTATGTTTTTCAGCGATTGTTTTGTTGATGACATTAAAGTCTTGATCAAAGATACCAATAACTTTGGCTTGAGTTTGGTTACTATCGTAATCAAATGCTGATTCCAATTTGAAATCCATCAGTGTTGCATTTTGAACAGCCATAGCTTTAGCTTGTCCGTTAGTTTTAGAAATTTTAGAATGTTCTTCTTGACATTTTTTAAAACCATCCATGTCAACATTAACATTTTTAGCTTTAGCTATTTCCTGTGTCAATTCGATTGGAAATCCGTAAGCGTCTAATAACTTAAATGCAACATCGCCTGGGATCTTGTTGTTTTTTACTGCATGCTCAAATAGGTCCATACCCTTTTTAAGGGTAAGCTTGAATTGACTTTCTTCTTTTTTCAAAATAGCAATAACTTTGTCTTGCTCTTTTTCTAGGTAAGGATAGTAATCCTTCATTGCTTGGATTACTGCAGAAGCAACAGGTTTAATTATTGAATTGTTTATGCCAAGTTTGTGCGCATAAACTATTGCTCGTCTAATTAATTTTCTAATAATATACCCACGACCTGTGTTGCCTGGTAGTGCACCATCAGCAACAGCAAAGCATGTTGCTTTAACGTGATCGGCGATTATTCTATAAGCGTAATTAATTGCTGTTTGTTCTTTTGATGGATTTAAATAGTTGTCTGGTTTATATTCAAATTTTGTTAGTGTGCTAACAGACTTAATGATATCTTGGTAGATATCAATTTCAAAATTAGTGTAAGTGTCTTGCAATACACACGCTAATCTTTCTAGACCACAACCAGTATCAATATTTTTGTGAGCCAGTTCAGTGTAATTATTTTTACCATCATTATTGAACTGACTAAATACTATGTTTCAAATTTCGACATATCTGTCGTTTTCTATATCCTTTTTAAATAATTCTATTCCAATATTTTTTGGATCATATTTCGGACCACGATCGTAGTAAATTTCCGTACATGGGCCACAAGGTCCTTGACCAACATCTCAGAAGTTTCTATCTTTATCACATTTGGCAATGTGGGAAGGATCAACACCGCACTTTACTCATGTATCATACGCATCATTGTCATCTTTGAAAACTGTAAAATACAGTTTGTCTAAAGGAAATTCGAATACTTTAGTTAATAGTTCGAATCCTCAAGTTATTGCTTCTTTTTTGAAGTAATCACCCATTGAAAAGTTTCCAAGCATTTCAAAGAAAGTGTGGTGTCTAGAAGTAAGACCGACATTTTCAATGTCGTTAGTTCTAATTGCTTTTTGACTATTTGTTAATCTTGGTGCAGGAGGATTTTCAATACCAGAGAAATATTTCTTTAAAGTAGCAACTCCAGAGTTTATTCAAATTAATGACGGATCGTTAACAGGAATAAGACTTTTAGAAGGTACTTCAAAATGTTCCTTAGACTTTCAAAAGTCTAATCATGCTCTTCTAATTTTGTTTGTTGTTCATTTTGTTTTCATAATTATTTAAGCACTCTGGCAATCTCCCCACATCCTATGCACACTTCATTTTTGTACAGAACAGCGTACTGGCCGGGCGTAACTGATAACGTTCTATCATATTTTAATATTCATTTATTTTTTATTTTTTTTAGTGATTTAACTTTTATTAGTTTTTGGAGATGTCTGAACCTAACTTTTAAGTTAGATAACGCTGCTGCACTAACAGGATTGATAAAATTAAAGTCAGTTAATTCACATGCTGAGCTTAATAAATATTTATTTTTATCAGCTTGAGCGCATACATAAATGATATTCTTTTTTACGTCTTTATCGCAAACAAAGTACTTGCACTCTTGTCCAGACAAGTGTAGTTCTTTGTTTTGACCAAATGTATAATACTTTGTCCCAATGTGTTTACCAATGACTTTCTTTGTTTTGATATCAACAATTTTTCCTGGTTTGTTTGGGATGTAGTTAGATAAGAATTCTTGGAATTCTCTTTTGCCAATAAAACAAATTCCCATTGAGTCTTTTCTATCTCAGTTTGGCAGTTTGATTCTTTTAGCAATTTGTCTAACTTTAACTTTAGTTAATTTAGCTAGAGGAAAAATTACTTTAGCTAATTGTTTTTGATTTAGGTCAGCAAGAAAATATGTCTGATCTTTAGTTAAATCAGTTGGAATAAGCAAAAATGTTCCATTTTTATTGCGCTTTATATCCGCATAATGTCCAGTTGCTATATAGTCAGCATCAAATTTTTCGGAAGCATATTTTCTGAATGCTTCGAACTTTATGTATTTATTACATAAAATATCAGGGTTGGGCGTCAATGATTTTTTATATTGAGTGATAAAATATTTGAAAACATCATTCCAATATTCCCTAATAAACTCCACTTTGTGAAGTTTAAGATGGAAGAAGTTAGCAACTTTTTTAGCAGCCAAGTAATCTACATTGCTCTCGCAACCATCCGGTATTTTTTTACTATGGCCCTTGATGTCATCATTAATGACAGAGTCTCAGTTTTTCATAAAAACTGGGATAACATTGTAACCCCGTTTTAAAAGTAAATAACAAGAAACAGCGGAGTCAACACCACCGCTTAAACCAAGTACAACTGTTTTTTGTTTCTTGTTTTTCATGTAATAATTATATTTATTATTTAAATAAAAAAATATATATAAAAATACATAGGTTTACCTATGTAATGATGGCTTATTTCACACATTTATAAAAGCTACTTCATTTATATAAATGGTTGTCTTTTTATTTCTAAAATAACGCATACAATAAAAAATAATAATAAAATATAAATATTATGGCAAAGCAAGACTTACACAATTTTATCTATGTCCAAGGGGCAAGACAAAACAACCTAAAAAACGTTAACATTACTATTCCTAAGAATAAATTGGTGGTTATGACCGGTTTATCTGGTTCAGGAAAATCATCTTTAGCTTTCAACACAATTTATGCTGAAGGACAAAGAAGATATCTTGAATCATTGTCTAGCTATGCAAGACAATTTTTAGGTAATAATGATAAGCCAGATGTTGATTCGATTGAGGGATTGCTTCCTGCTATATCTATTGATCAAAAAACAACTAGCAACAACCCTAGATCAACCGTTGGCACCGTTACTGAAATTTACGACTACTTAAGATTGCTTTGAGCACGAATCGGTGTACCTTATTGTCCTAAAGGACACGGGCCAATAAAAACCTTAACAACAAAGCAAATTGTTGAAAAAATTTATTTGGATCATAAATTGGAAAGCAAGATCCAAATTTTAGCGCCAATTGCTTTTAAGCAAAAAGGAACTTTTGCGAAAGAATTAAATAAGTTAAAACTAGATGGTTTCTTACGTGTAAGAATTGATGGCAATGTTTGTTCGTTGGACGAAAAAATTGAACTTGATAAAAATAAATTCCATTTCATTGACATAATTGTTGATCGTATCGTTTTAAACGAAGACAATCAAACTCACGAAAGACTAACAGAAGCAGTAGAAACATGTTTGAAACATGGTAACAATAAAGTTGTTATTTGAGATGGAAATAAAGATGTTCTTTATTCAAAAACTCATTCATGTCCAGTTTGTGGCTTTAGCATTCCAGAAATGGAGCCTAGATTATTTTCATTTAATTCACCAACAGGATATTGTGAGGAATGTAAAGGCTTAGGCTTTACATATGAACCCGATGAAGATAGGATGATTCCTGATCGAAATTTAACAATTAACGAAGGCGGAATTAGATGATTTAAAAATACGATGGATTCGAAAAATCTTGAGTGACAAAAATTCTCTGCCTTGCTTGATCATTATCATATTGATAGAAACACTCCAATAAAAAAACTATCTCGTAAAGAGATAGATTTGATGATGTGGGGTAGCGATGAGCCAATTGAGGTTACAGCAAAATCTGCAAGCCACAAAACATATGTTTACAATGAACCAATCGAAGGTGTCTTAGCGGCCATTAAACGTAGACATTTGGAAACAAATTCAGAAATGGCAAGAGAGTTTTATGGAATGTACATGGTTGAAAAACCATGTAAGAAATGTCATGGTCATCGTTTAAATGAAAAAGCTTTATCTGTAAAAATTAATGGTAAATCAATTATGGATGTATGTGACATGTCGGTTGCAGAGATGCATGATTGGTTCCTAGGACTTGAATTAAATGAAACTGAAAGACAGATTGGAAAACAAGTTCTAAAAGAAATAATTAATCGATTAGAATTTTTGATTAACGTTGGTCTTGATTATTTGACTTTGTCAAGATCAGCTGGAACGCTATCAGGTGGAGAAAACCAAAGAATTAGACTTGCTGCACAAATTGGTTCAAGTTTAACTGGAGTTCTATATGTTCTTGATGAACCATCAATTGGTCTTCACCAAAGAGATAATCAAAAATTGATTAGCACAATGAAATCAATGAGAGATTTAGGAAACTCATTGATTGTTGTTGAACATGACATGGATACTATGAAAGCCGCCGATTATTTAGTGGACGTTGGCCCGTTAGCTGGAATAAACGGTGGAAAGATTGTGGCCAAAGGAACTGTTGATGACATTATTGCTTCTAAGCAATCTATAACTGGAAAATATTTATCTTGTGAATATACTATTCCCGTTCCAAAAAAACGACGTGGTGGAAACGGCAAGAAGATTGTTCTCAAGGGTGCAAAACTTAATAACTTAAAAAATATTAATGTTACTTTTCCTTTGGGAAAAATGATTTGTGTTACCGGTGTTTCCGGTTCAGGAAAATCAACGTTGATTAATGAAACTCTTGTTGCTAATATCAATAAGATATTATTTAATCCATTTGAGTTAGCACCTAAAGTTACAGATCTAACAGGCATTCAAGATATTGATAATCTAATTGTCATAACCCAGGAACCAATTGGACGAACACCAAGATCAAACCCAGCCACATACACTGGCATATTTGATGACATTCGTGGTGTATTTGCTAATACACCAGAAGCTAAAGCCCGAGGATTTGATAAAGGTAGATTTAGTTTTAATGTTGAATCAGGTCGTTGCGAAAAATGTCAAGGTGATGGATACATAAGAATTGAAATGCATTTCTTGCCCGATGTTTATGTTAAATGTGATGAGTGTGGGGGAAAGAGATACAACCAAGAAACTCTATCTATTCTTTATAAGAATAAATCAATATATGATGTTTTGGAAATGTCTGTTGATGAAGCATATGAATTTTTCCAAAACATTCCATCTATCAAGCGTAAGCTTGAATTGATGAAAGATGTTGGTCTAGGCTATATAAAACTAGGTGAACCATCAACTGATTTATCTGGTGGTGAAGCACAAAGAATAAAATTAGCTAAATTCTTGCAAAGAAAAGCAAGTGATAAAACAATAATTGTTTTAGACGAACCATCAACTGGTTTGCACCAACACGATATTGCAAAATTAATTGAAGTACTAAACAGAATTGTTGATAATGGTGCAACAGTTATCATTATCGAACACAATCTTGATATTATCAAGTGTGCTGATTACATAATTGATTTGGGTCCTGATGGTGGTGATCGTGGTGGTAGAATCATAACTACTGGTACACCAGAACAAATAATAAAAGATGAAGATATTTCTTACACAGCCAAGTTTTTAAAACCACTATTAAAACAAAAGAAATAAAAAAACACATAATGTGTTTTTTATTTTATTTTTTCAGTTATTACTTTTTTAAGAACGTCAGCTGAAATTACAGGGTTTGCTTGACCTTTGGTTTCTTTCATTAGCAAACCAATTATCATTTTTTCGTAACGCTCTGGCCTGTCTTTATTCTTTTGAATAACTGCAAGATTTTTCTCAACAATTGGCACAAGAAGATTCTCAATTTCTCTTGGGTCAGTTATTTGTTTAAATCCATGTTTTTCGATTATTGATTTAGCATCTAAATCAGTTGAGTATATTTCAGCAATTATTGTTTTACCTTGTTTTGCATTTATTTTTCCACTTTGAAGGATTTTGATAAAATCAATAATCTTGGAAACTTTATTTTCATCAATACTTTCTATAGTTTTGTTGTCTTTTTTTAATAGACCAACCAATTCAACTAATATTCATGTTAGAACATATTGAACATCTTTAACTTCGTTAAGAACCAAACTAAACACTTTATATAAAGGATAGTCATCAAGTAATTGGGCAGCAATCTTATCATCTAATCCAAGTTGATGTAATTGCTGAATAACTTCATCTAATGAGAATTTAACACGATTCAAAGCGTCTTGTTTAAAACTTGGATCAAGTTTAAATGGAAGAATATTTGGTTCAGGCATAAAGTGGTAATCAACAGCAGATGTTTTATCACGCATGTAGATTGTTTCGCCCTTTGCATCATCAAATCTTCTTGTTTCTTGATTAAATGTTTTACCTTGGAGGTACAGACCTGCTTGTCTATTGGCCTCGTATGTAATGGCTCTACCAACATTGTTTATTGAGTTGATATTTTTTATTTCAACTCTTGTTCCATATGCTTTAGAACCATATGGATTGATTGAAATATTAACATCAGCTCTTAAGCTACCTTCTTCCATTTTGGCATCAGAAATTTCACCACAAAAGTTAAGGATTCTCTTTAGTTGTGTTAAGTATGCCATTGCTTCTTTGGCAGAAGCAATGTCGGGTTTAGAAACTATTTCAATTAATGGCATACCACAACGGTTATAGTCAAGCAAGACTTTATTATCAACTTTTAGTTGCTTTGCAGTATCTTCTTCCATGTGAATTCGTTCAATACGAATTTTCTTTTTCTTTCCATCTACTTCAATTTCTACATAGCCATCAGTACCAATTGGATTAAATTGTTGAGTTATCTGGAAACCTTTTGGCAGGTCACGATAGAAATAATTCTTTCTATCGAATGAAATGACATCAGCAATTTTCATATGTAAAGCTTGAGCTAAGCATATGGCCTTTTTTATTACCTCTTCATTAACTGAAGGTAATGTACCAGGTAAACCCAAATCGATTTCATTTATGTTGGTGTTAACTGGGTCTGTGTGACAACTTTTTGTGCCACTAAACATTTTTGTTTTGGAGTTGACAACTGTATGAACTTCAATACCAACTACTGTTTGAAAATTATTCATTGTCGCCTCCTAATATGCTTTCAAGATTGAAAGCAATATTTAATAATTTCATGTCTTGGTTGATGCCGGCTGATAAAGATAAACCTCAAGGAAGACCTTCCTCGCATTTAGTGAAGGGAATGGTTATACTTGGTGTTCCAGAAAAGTTGTCAAACTTCAATCAGTTATCATAATTTAAGTTTGGACTTAAGTCTTCAATTTTCTTAGCAACACCATATACTGATGGCATCAAAATGCAATCACCTTGCTTTAGCAAGTTCTCGTGAACATTTTGAATGTGGTGTCTAATACTTCTGGCATCAGAAGTAATTCCTTCATTGTTTTCTTTGGTAGTTAAAAAGGCACCAATTATAAATCTTCTCTTTAACTCTTTTCCGATTCCTTCGGAACGAGATTTGATTAAAGAAGTAAAATAGTCATCAGTATCCTTACCAACATTTCTACCAAAAGTTATTCCTTGAAGGTTAGAATAACAGCTATATGCTTCAGAATAAGTTAGAGTTTTGTAAGCAAAATTCGATGCATCTAATATATTTAGGTCAATTGTTGTTTTAACAATTGTGTGTCCCAAAGATTTTAATTTTGCGCACAAATCGTTGAATAATTTTTGTTTGTCTTGATCAAACATCTCAATCATGTTTTTTATAACAACAAATTTTATGTGTTCTATTTTTTTAAGATTTTCTAGTTTAACATCTTTGATTGCTTTTGATGATGTGTAATCTTTTGGGTCGTGTTTAATTAAATAGCTTGCAACTATTGTTGCATCAGCCACGTATTTAGATAAGATACCAACGTGATCAAAACTTGGAGCATATGGGAAAACGCCATATCTGGAAATGGCACCATATGTTGGTTTGTAACCAACAATGCCAGTCAGTGAAGCAGGTCTTCTAATAGAATCACCAGTATCAGAACCAATGGCAAAAGCGTTGATTCCTGAAGCAACATTGGCAACAGAGCCAGAGGAAGAACCGCCGGTTCTTCGCTCTTTATTTAATGGATTACGAACAACTCCAGTAAAACAATACAATCCAGTTCCGCCTAGACCATATTCATCAAGCGAATCTTTAGAGATTAATGAAGCACCATTCACTTTTAAAATTCCATACACTGTTGAATTAAATGGAGGAATGTAAGTTTCTAAAAACTTACTACCACCAGTTGTTCTAATTCCTTGAGTTGAAATGTTATCTTTAAGCGAATAAGGAATGCAAGACAACAAGTTGTCTTTATTAAAGGGAACATCAGAAACTTTAAAAATTGGAGTGATTATTGAATTGGTAAAACTGTATTTGTCTGCCAAAGCTTTAGCATCATCAACAAGCTTTTGTGGTGTTGTTTGGTTATTAACCAACTGGTCATGTAATTTTAAAATAACAGATTTCATAATTACTTACCAACCACGTATTTGTCAGCTTTTTTAGCATTTGATAAATAATCTTTTTCTAATTGTTTGTCAGGAACATCATGTCTTAAAGTTGCATAGTTAACTGCTCTAGTGTAGTTAACAGGACTAGCATCAGTTTTAAGAATGTGTTGTAAAGAATCATTTAATTCTTTTATTTCAGAAACAATTTTGTCTGCTTGATCATCAGATACATCAAAGCACATTGATTTAGCAAGCTGTTTTATGTATTGTCTATCAATCATAATTAATATAGATTATAAATTAAAAATATGGTCATATGGCCATATTTTTACTGCAATAAGTTATTACTTAATTTCAACTTTTGCGCCAGCGTCAGTAAATTTCTTACCAAGTTCCTTAGCTTCTTCAGGCTTGATACCTTCTTTAACTACACAAGGAGCTTTGTCTACTGCGTTCTTTGCTTCCATTAAACCTAAACCAGTTATTTCACGGTAGATTTTAATAACAGCAACTTTGCTTGCACCAGCACTAGTTAATGTTAAAGTAACTAATGATGGTTCTGCGTTAGCAGCTGCAGCTGGAGCAGCAGCTACTGGAGCAGCAGCTGAAACACCGAATTCAGTTTCGATCGCTTTTACTAGATCATTGATTTCCATTAAAGTCATTTCTTTTAATGAATCAATTACTTGTTGATTTGTTAATTTTGCCATGTTTATATATTTCCTTTTCTAAAATTATGCTTGTTTAGTCTTTCCAACTGCGTTAAGTCCGTATAGGAAGTTTCTTAGACTGCCTGTTAGGCAAGATAAGAACATAGAGTATAGACCCTTTCTTCCTGGAATAGCAGCGATCTTAGCAAATTGGTCAGGCTTAATGATGTTGTTTTCAAGAAGACCAAATTTGAATTTTACAAAATTTCTTTTCTTAGCAATATCAGCTACTGCTTTGAAAGAACATACTTCGTCATCAGTACAGATGATTACAGCGTTTGGCCCTTTGCATTCTTCAACTTCGATTTTGTTTGCTTTTAATGCTCGGTTAAGAATATTATTCTTAACAATTGATATTGAAGCACCATCTTTGTGTAATTTAGCTCTCATTTCAGTCATTTCTTTGACTGTAAGACCTGAATATTCAAACACCAAGAAGGACTTAGCATTTTTTAATTCGCTAACAAATTCTTCAGTTGCTTTCGCTTTTTGTTCAATAATTGCTTTTGACACAATCTGACCTCCGTAATTTGTTGGCAATATACAAATAAAGTGTCTTTGTATAGCAAAGACACTTAGAGTATTTATCTAAAATGATAATATTCCTCGGTAACGAATTAAGGCCTAAGCCGGTTACTGTCTTTGGTATATTGCTCATATATTATATATGAAATTAGTAGAACGGGTAAAAAATCTTAGTTAGTTTAATTCCAAACTTGGCAAAAGATCCAATTTTGTAGTTAAATACGTCACATAGTTGTGATTCAATGTGATCTTCATTTCATATTGAAAGAAGATTATTGATGTCGATGTTTGACTTTAGGTTATTTTGAGAAAAGATGTTTTTAAAATTAAAGTTCTTTTCGGTGATATAGCCTTTTTCATTATCTATGATAATGAATGATTGAGTTATTTGTTTATCAGTAAAATATAATTTGACTTTATTTTCTAGATTCTTTTTTAAATTATGGATTACGTAGTTTCTTTTTCGTTTGTTTTGGATTTTGCTTATTATTATTTCAATATCAACATTCTTTCATCTTGCAAAGTTTAAAGCTTTGTATGTTTCGTTAGAGGGAAAAAACGAGTTTGAATAAATTTTTATTGTTTTTTTTGCTGTAAAAATAGCTCGTAATAGTTTGGAGCGATCGTTGTCTGGTTGTTCGTACTCAAGTTTGTTTTTGTAGCAGAAGATTAAAGCAATTGCTGCCCCAGTAACAGGGATTAAAATCATGATAAAAAGCCAAAAGGCTTTAGTATCTTCAGCTCGATTTTTTCCATAAAAGATTATTAGACCAACAATTGTGTCAGTAAGTCAAACAATCCCAAACCATGTTCACCAAAAAATCTTTTCATTTCAACCGTCTATTGTGTATGTGAAATAGCATAGAGTGACAAAAGCGCCAATAATGATGGTTGAAATTATAACCGATAGAATTACACGTTTTTTCATATTATGCCACCATCGCAATTCCTGTACCAATTCAGTACACTAGTGCACCCAATATGTAGGCTGTAGCAAAGCTAATCCCCACATTTAACAATGCGTATTTTCCATTTCCTTCAGTACAAATAGTGTTGATTGAAGGAATGCAAGGCATGTAGTAAAGCATAAAGACGATAAAAGCAATAGCGAGTGGCTTTTTATCGGCAAAATAAGTGCTCAAATTTCCAACAGTCATCTGTAGTGTTGTTAAGGTTAATTCTTTTGCTGGTATACCAGCAAGTAAACTTGATGTTAATTGTCAATTTGAACCACCAAAAACTGGTCACAAAATATAGCTGAATCCATATCTGGAAATGTAGTAAAGTGATGACAATTCAAAATTGCTGCCAACATAACCACCCGATCCAATGTGTAAAAGCAATCAGAACACAATGCTAGCAATTGTTATAGTTAACATTGCTTTCTTGAGAAAGCCCTTTAATGTTTGTCAAACATTTTTAAACATTATTCTTATGTCAATACCATTTCAATTTACCATCTCAACACAGAAAAATGACTTTTCTTTTCTGAATAAAGTTTTAGAGAAAGTTAAACCAAGCATTAGAGCAATAGCACCAGACAACACAACAGCGCCGAATATAAATAATCATCCTCATGTGAGAGTTATTGCGTTAGCAATAGCGCCAACAACAATTATTTTTGTGGCACAAGGAATGAAAGGAATTATCAGCAAAGAAATAACCCTTTCTTTCTTTGACGAACTACTCCTTGCCAACATCAATGCAGGAACGTTACATCCAAATGCTGTTAATTGGTTAACAACGGATCTGCCTGAAATACCAAATTTACTTAGGGCATTATCAAGTAAGATTGAAACCCTAGATAGTAGACCAACTTGTTGAATTATTGTTACACAAACATAAAGAATAACTATTGCTGGAATAAACGATAGAACTGTAAAAAGCCCACCCAAGATACCATCAACAATTAAACTTGTTAATCACTCTGGAGAATTTATGTTGGTTAAACCAACAGAAATTCAATGAGCCAAACCTCAATCTTTGTTTGTTAATGCTTGGTTGAAATTTGTTTGGATTCAACCACCAGCAAAGTGGCCAAACGCTAGATAATAGATAGCAACAGCGATTAAAAGAAACAAAGGTATACCAATTCATTTCTTTAGGAAGAAATGATCGAATTTATTTTGTTTTAGCAAATCAACTTTTAGGTAATTGTTTTCGTTGTATTGGCTTTCTTTTAATAAGTTAGCAATGAAATCAATTTTTGTTTGTCGTATTTGATCTAAATAGTTTTTTGTTTTATTTAATAGAGCAGATATTTGTGGTCATTGAGCTACAAAATGTTCTTTTGTTTCACTAATGAAGTATTCATTATGTTCTAGTAACATTAGTGCAGCAAAACGCTTTGAAACATTCGTTACAGGGAGAATTTTTTCATATTGTGCAATGAGATTTTCAATTTCATCCGAGTATTTAACGACATTCGGATCAACTTTTTTAGATGTATAAAGAAAATCGACAATATCTCTTGTATTTTCGTTTCTATTTGATCTTGTCTGAATTATTTTTAAACCATTTAATTTTTGCGATAGCTTTTTTCAATCAATGGATTTTGAATTAATCAAATCCATCATATTAACACATAAAGTGTTAAGCATACCTGTTTCAATACACTGAAGTGTTAAAAACAAATCACGTTGGATAGAAAATGCTGAAATTACATTGACAACAGCATCGACCTTATGGTGAAGTAAATGGTAGTGAGTTTCTTTTTCTTCAGCGATTGGGTGCGATAAGTTATAAATACCAGGTAAATCAACTAAGTAGTCATTTGTTTTCTTGATTTTGCCCATTGTATGCTCTGTTGTCATACGGTCAACGTTACTAACTATTGCAGTTGAGTTAGTCAACAAGTTAAAAATTGTTGATTTGCCCACATTTGGAGCGCCAATCAATAGGAATGTTTTATTATCTTGCGTGTTTTTGAACTTAGATAATTGTGACATCTATTAAATTACAATTTTCCTCTCTTAAAACATATTGCACATTGAATAGTTGTAAGTGAAGAACTTTGTTAGAGTCATCATTATCTAGTACTTTTACTTGAGCACCTTTGACAAAACCAATGTTTTCCAACTTGTGTTTTATCAAATGATCAGTGAAATTTAGGGATACGATTTGAACAGTTTTACCCTTAAGTTTACTAGATAATTTCACAACCGATCTTTGAGCCATAGTTTTCTATAATTCTATAATTATAATTCATTTTCTATAGAAAATGACCCATTTATTTTTTTGCTAAAAAATATTTCGTTTTTTGTCCATTTTTTATAAATGATTATTTTATAATATATGTAGAAAGGTTCTACATATATGAAATCAATATTACAGATGTTCAAACAGGGTACAGGTCCTCACTCTACTTTGAACATGACTCCTTACCAAGCTTGCCTTGACGTAGCTTGGTATATTCACAACAGAAGGATTGAAGTTAATCACGTTCAAGTCCACTTATACAATGAATTTGCTAGACTAGAAAAACAAGCAGGAATTTCTTCTGATATTTATTCTGCTTTTGCATTAGCAAACTATAAGATTGCTGTTACAAAAACAAAACAATGTCCAACTGGATTAAGAAAAGAACCATACGTAATGGACATTGAAGTATATACTTCACCAACAGATATTATTTCTCGTCACAGAGTTGTTGCTCTTGGTGGTGGTAGCTACAAATTCATAGAAGGTGATATTAACAAACAAACACACGATCTTCCATTCGATACTTTTGAAGAAGTTAAACAATGGTTTATCAAACACCCAGATAGAAACTATGTTGACTTTGTTTCAATGGCTGATAATCGTTTTGAATTCTATGCAACATTGATTAAAGGTCACAACTTAGCTGAAATTGCGCTAAGACGTGGTTTAACAAAATTTGGTGAAATTAATTTACCAGATAAAGATATTCACTACTTACGTAGAGCTAGATCAATTTGGTTACACGATAGAGTTTTCCAATCTGATGCTGAGAACTCTACAAGAATTCTTACCGCTTTTGCTTATGCATTAGCTGAGGAAATCTGTAACAAAGCAATTGTTGTTTCTTCTCCAACTCTTTGTACAACATCAGTTTTGTGAGCTATTGTTTTATACCTAGAGAGAGAATGTGGAATTAACTTCCACAAGATTGCCGAAGGTTTAGCTGCTGCTATGTATGCAGTTCTTGCTTACAATGCAAACATTGATGAAGTAGAAGCTGCTGCTGAAAATTGCACTTGAACATCTAACAGGTTTAACTTGTGATGTTGTTGGTGGTTGTGCATATGTTCCATGTATCCAAAGAAATGGTATTTATGCTCTAAGAGCAATTTCTTCAGCTGAACAAGCTCACTTATTAAAAGGTCAAAGACGTTTAGTTTACCTTGATGATATGATCAGAATTGTTTATGAATCAGGTAACGAACTTGATGAAGGTTATAGAGAAACTGCTCTACTTGGTCTTGGTAAACACTGTAAATATACATTGAAGTATACAACAGACTTATCAGTAAGTAGTGATGACAAAGACAGACAACCTGTTGGTGATAACAAACAACCAAAGAAAAAAACAACTAAGAAAAAAGAAGGTAAAAAATAATGAAAAGTATTGATAAATTAACTAAAAAAGAATTTTTGTTGGCTCTAATTCACCAACAAGTTCAACCAGCCCTTGGCTGTACCGAAATCGGTATTGTATCTTTAGCTGCTGCTAAAGCTTCAAGTTTACTTAAAGGTAAATTTAAAACAGCTATTGTTTATACATCTCCATATGTATTTAGAAATGACTCACGTGTTGGTGTTCCAAGAATGGGTAGATGTGGTATGCCAACAATTGCTGCTGCTGGTATCATTCTTAAGAACCCAGTAAAGAAACTAAGTTGTTTAGATGACTTAACACCAAAAACTATTGCTCAAGCAAAAGATTTAGGTGAATCTGGTGCTATTGATGTTCGTGTTGATTACAAATCACACCCAGTATATACTCGTGTAGAAGCTAAGGATGACAAAGGCAATGTTGCTTGTGTAACAATTCAATATAAACACGACAACATTATTTCTGCTAGGCTAAATGGAAAAGAAACTCTTGATCCATCTGAAGTTTCTGGTGAATGTTCATCTGGTTATGACTTTGATGAGCATGTTGATGACTTAACTATTGCTGATTCATATAATGAATGTAAAAAGTTACAACTTAAGGATTTAAAATTCCTAAATGATGGAATTAAAATGAATCAAACAGTTGTTGATGAAGGATATGCTCATCCAGATGAAATAGCATTAACTAATGTTTGAAAGAAAATTCTTTCAGGAAAAACAAAAGATGCTTTCTTTAGAAAAGACCACTGAGCTACAAAGATCTTAGCTGATACTTGTGCTGCAGTTGATGCAAGAATGTTTGGTTGTCCACTTCCAGTTATGACTTCGTCATCTTCTGGTGACCACGGTTTAACTGTTTCAATTCCTCAACAAGTTTATGCTAAAGAATTTAAGATTGATGAATTAACAAAACTAAGAGCATTAGCATTTGCCCACTTTGTTACATGAAAGATTAAATCAAAAGTTGGTCACTTATGTGGTATGTGTGGTTCAGCTATTGGTGCTGGTACTGGTTCAATTGGTGGTATTGGTTTCCAAAAAGGTTGATCAATGCAAAAGATCAATGATCTACTAAATATGTTCATTGTTTCACAAGGTGGAATTTTATGTGATGGTGCTAAACCAAGCTGCTCATTTAAAATTCAATGTGCTTTAGTTGGTGGTTTCTTATGTTTATCATTAGCTGAAGGTAATGGAAAAATTGCTCACCGTGACGGTCTTGTTCACAAGTCAGTTGAAGAAACAATCAACAACATTGGTAAATACTCTAAGACAACTCAAAGTGCTATAATTCAAAACGTTGTTGACTTGCTTAACTCAATGAGTAAAATTAAATAGTATATTTAATTAACAAAAAGACGGATTGCAAATCCGTTTTTTTATTCACATCGTATAAATAATGTTATTAATATAACATATAATAAACATATCTAGCTCAAGGAGTTTATATGCAAAAAATTAAGTGTCCAAAATGTGGTGAAGAATTCACGATTGATGAAAACAATTATGCCCAATTACTTAAACAAGTAAAAGGTAAAGAATTCGATAAAGAAATCAAAGCAAGAGAAGAAGCTTTGATTTCTAAACTTGATGCGCAAAGTAAACTCTTAATGAAGGAAAAGGAAACCCTATTTTTAAAACAACAAGCAAATCTTGAGAAAGAAATTGAAAAACTAAAAGGTGAATTAAAACTATCTAAATCAGATTCACAACGCGAAATTGATAAAGCTATTGCTGATAAGCAAAAAGAAATTGTTGAACTAAAAAATACAATTGAATTAAATAAAAAGTCAGCTGCTTTAGAAAGCAAAAACCAAAAAGAACAATATGAACAACAAATTGCTTTCTATAAAGACTTAAAGACAAAGATGTCAACTAAGTTAGTTGGTGAAACACTAGAACAGCATTGTCAAATTCAATTTAACCAATTAAGAACTACATTATTTCCTAATGCATATTTTGATAAAGATAACGAAGTAAGCAAAGCTTCTGGATCAAAAGGTGATTTTATTTTTAGAGATAGTGTTGACGGTTCTGAATATATTTCAATAATGTTTGAAATGAAAAACGAAAACGACACAACTGCTACTAAACATAAAAATGAAGACTTCTTTAAAGAACTTGATAAGGACAGAAATGAAAAGAAGTGTGAATATGCAGTTCTAGTGTCTTTGTTGGAACCAGAAAGTGAACTTTATAATTCTGGAATAACTGATGTTTCATATCGTTATCCAAAAATGTATGTTGTTAGACCACAATGCTTTATGTCAATAATTACATTATTGGCTAACGCTAATAAAAATGTTGCTCAGTTTAAAAGACAATTAGTTGAGATTCAAAATAGGGACATCGATGTCAAAAACTTTGAAGAGAAATTGTCATCATGACGAAAAGGTTTTACAAGAAATTGTGATTTGTCATTCGGCCGATTTGAAAAAGCAATTAAATACATTGATGAAACAATAGAACAATTGACTAAAGTAAAAGAAAATTTGGAAGGTTCAAAAAAACAACTTGAACACGCTAACGATAAATTGCAAGATTTATCAATTGGAAAACTAACATACAAAAATCCAACGATGAAAAAGTTGTTTGATGAGGCAAAGGAAAAAAGCACAAAATAATTCTTTTACATTTTGTTTTTTTTAGGTAAAACAGTATTTATGAAATTTAATAAATTATCAAAATTTTTTTTACTTACACTACTTGCAAATTCTAGTACATTTTTTGAACTGACAAGTTGTAATGTAGCCACAGCTGATCTCAATGCAAATATCATTAAATCTTATGAGCAATTTATAAGTGACAGAACTTTCTCGTTAGTGTGTGGTTCTGTTTGTAGAGATCGAAACGGTAATATTTGTGGTGTACCACCATTCGACTTGGGCACAGGCTGAATCATTGACAAAGTTACACCATCAGATGAAAATGATTTTAGATACTATGTTGCGACAAATTTACATGTTGTTGCTGCATTCCAACAACGAATTTCACATCCAGACCCCGTGCCACCTTCCTTCACATTTATTGCAACTGAATTTGCTGTTGGTGACAGAAATTATGGAATAACTCCTACTCGATTTGCTAATTGAAATAATTTTACTTGGCTTAGCAAAGAAGCATCAGAATTTAAAATCGAAGATATCGATTGTAATTTTGTTTTTTCTGGTAATAATTGCATTGATATGTCTGTATGCTCTATCGATTTTAGTCGGGCAACATGGGAAACAAAAAATAAACTAATCAGATTAAATAATTTTAGAAAAGAAAATGGATATATTAACAAGTTTGTTGATTCTGATGATGTTTCAATTATTAAAAAGGACAAATACGTGGGCGGTTATCCTCTCTGTGGTTTTGTTCCAACATGGCAGTTTCATAGAATAAGCGGTCATGATTTGCGATTTTCTAATGACGTTCACTACCATCATTCTATCGGTCCCAATTCAAACAAATTGCATAATCAGTACTCCAACTATATTGATACATCGTTTCAGTATGTTTTTAATAAACCCACGTCACAAGACTGGCTTGGTGGAGGCGCTTCGGGAAGCATGCTTATTACTCAAGATTACGAGGTATGTGGCATTCTCTGGGGATGTAAGAGGCTCAAAAATGGACCTTGTTGGCCGTGTTTTAGTCTCTTTAAAACATCTCAATATGATTTCATATCTAAATGATTAAGTTAAAGGATAAAATATCCTTTTTCTTTTGCCCAGCAATTATATTAGGACAATGGTATTAAAAATTAGACAGAATAAATTGTTACAACTTTTTTATGTAAAATATATTTATGAGAATCAATAAGATCATTGCATCGTTGTTTTTATCAACTGCATCTGTTTCTAGTGCTTTTTTTGGGATTAACAAGTTGCAGTCAAGATACAAGTCCTTATGAGCAGTACATAAGTGATAGAACATTTAGTCTACTATCTGGTAATGTTTATGAAAAAGATAATGGACTGTATTGAACACCTTGCACTCTTGGAACGGGTTGAATTGTCGATGATTCAACACCATCTATTGAAGGTGACTTCAAATATTATGTTGCGACAAATTGACACGTTACAGCTGGGTTTGAATATAATGCTACAAATCCCGAACAAACCCCTGGATATACATATGTCAAAACAATACATTTGTTTGGCGACAAAAATTGTGAAACGATATTAGGCGGTGTCATTAACTACGATTCCTATATCGAATTTGATGATGATGATAAAAATTTAAACCAATTTGAGATAGAAGATTGCATTAGTAATTTTGTCTTCTCAGACAAAAATTGTATAGATATGGCAATTTGTTCTGTTGACTTTAGTAATGCTACTGGTGAAACAAAAGAAAAATTAATTAGATTAAATGATTTTAGAAAACAAAATGGATATATTAACAAGTTTGTTAATTCTGACGATAGCTCAATAATTAAAAAAAATAAATATGTTGGTGGATATCCTGCTGTTCAAACAACTTACCTTGGTCAATTAGTATTTGGTGGTAAATGAGAATTTCATAAAATAAGTAACCAATCACTTGATTTAACTAGTGATGCAACTTGACATCATTTGATTGTTGATGGCACAGAGTTGCCTCATAGCAAGTATATTGGTTATACTGATACGTCCCAACAATATTGATCAGTTAGATCTCAATCTAGTGAGTGAATGTCTGGTGGCTCTTCTGGAAGCATGCTTATTACTGAAGATTATGAGGTGTGTGGAATATATTGGGGTGGATGATCAATCGGAGAATCATACCATCCGTCCTTTAGTCTTTTCAAGACCTCTGGTTGCGATTTCATATCTAAATGATTGAATAAAGGATAAAAAATCCTTTTTCTTTTTCTCTTATGTTTATATAATAAACATATTAATAGGAAAGGATAAATATGTCAGGTGAATCGATACAGTTAGATCAAGGCGATGTATTTATCCTTACATCGTTTTAGTCTTTCTTGGTTTGCTTAGCATGTAAAAAAACATGTCTAAGAGAGAAAAAAGAAGAAACAAAAGAAAACTATATATAACGCAAAAACAGGGTCAGTTTTTGGTTGAACAAGCAACAAAGCAACCCAAAGTTTTACTTAACGATTTTGAAACTTCTGAAAATGGTTTAAGGGAAGAACAAATCGAAATTAAACGTGATAGACATGGTTTTAATACTATCGCTAATAGAAACAGAGTAACATGATATAAAACTTTGTTTGCAGCTTTTGCTACGCCTTTTACTTTAATTTTATTGGTTGTTGGTTTGTTAAATATATTGTTACCAGTTTGGACTGGAAAATCTATTCAATCATCTGAGTGAATATCATTCGGTATCATAATGGGAATGATTGTTTTATCTGGTATATTGAATTTCATTCAAAACTTTAAATCAGGTAAAGCAAGTAAAAGATTAAACGAGATGATTAATACTACCGCTGCAGTAGAACGAGCGGGAATTAGAAAAGAAATTCCTATATCTGAAATAGTTCCTGGTGATATTGTCCACTTAGCTGCTGGTGACATGGTTCCTGCTGACATGCGTCTTTTGTATGCAAAAGACTTATTCATTACCCAGTCTGCATTGACTGGTGAATCAGAACCAGTGGAAAAATTAGCAACTACACTTGAAAATGTTTCTTCTGCTTTGTCGGCATCTAACATTTGTTTTATGGGTACCACTGTTGCCTCAGGCTCTGCATTTGGTGTTGTTGTACAAACCGGTAGAAATACATTTTTAGGTAAAGTTGCAAAAGCTGTTGGTGCAAAAAGACCACCAACAAGTTTTGACAAAGGTATAAAAAAAGTTAGTCAAATAATTCTTATTACCATGGTAATAATGTGTTTGATTATATTTATCATTAAAGGATTAAAAAATCAATTCGGTGGTGCTGGTAGCGAAGAAAATGCATGAATCGAATCACTAACATTTTCATTAGCTGCCGCAATAGCCATTATTCCCGAAATGTTGCCAATGATAGTTACATTGAACTTAACTAAAGAGGCAATTAAGTTTTCTAAACAGAAAGCGATTATTAAAAACGTAAATGCCATACAAACATTTGGTGCAATGGATATTTTATGTACCGATAAAACGGGTACATTAACTGAAGACTACATTATCTTACAAGAACATTTAAATGTTGACGGTAAGGAAGATGAAAATGTTTTATTGTTTGGCTGTTTAAACTCATACCACCAAACAGGATTGAAAAACTTAATCGACAAGGCTATTGTCGAACGAGCTGAGCAAAGACACTTAATTGATAAAATTAAATCTTTTAAAAAGGTCGACGAAATACCTTTTGACTTCGAAAGAAGAAGAATGTCTATTATTGTTGCCGATGATAAAGGAACAAAAACCCTAATTACTAAAGGCGCTTCTGAAGAAATTTTGAACGTATGTTCAAAAGTTTTAGACAATGGAAAAGTTCAAGACTTAACTAAGGATTGACAAGAAAAAATAAAAAAACAAATAACAAAACTTAATGATAATGGTATGAGAGTTATTTGTGTTGCAACTAATCACTCACCATTACTAAAGAACGAAGCATTTAGCGATGAAGACGAACAAGATTTAATGCTTGTTGGTTACATAGCACTACTTGACCCGCCTAAAATGTCTGCTAAAAATGCTATTAAAGATTTATTAGCTAAAGGTGTTAATGTAAAAATTCTAACTGGTGACAACGAAAAAGTAACAAGATATATTTGTCAGCAACTAGGTTTAAAACATGATAAAGTTTTACTTGGTGATGATATTGAAAAAATGAATTTTGATGAATTGAGAGAAAAATGCAAAGATGTAACTATCTTTGCAAAGCTATCACCAGAACAAAAAGCTAGTATTGTTCGTGCGTTCAAATCTAATAAGCATGTTGTTGGATATATGGGTGATGGAATAAACGATGCACCAGCAATGCGTGCGGCTGACATAGCTATCTCTGTTGATACAGCTGTTGATATTGCCAAAGAATCAGCAGATGTTATTTTGCTTGAAAAAGATCTTGAGATTTTAGGAAATGGAACACTACAAGGAAGAAGAACATTTACTAACATAATGAAATATATAAAAATTTCATTAAGTAGTAACTTTGGTAACATGTTGTCTATCTTGATTGCGGCCTGCTGGCTACCGTTTGATCCTTTGGCACCAATTCAGATAATTTTTATAAATTTGTTCTACGATTTCACTCAGTTATCTATTCCATGGGACGCAATAGACAATAGATTTTTGCAAACGCCAAAAAATTGGAACGCTTCATTGATAATTAAATTCATGGTCATTCTCGGCCCTGTTAGTACTATATTTGATATAGTAACTTTCTTGATTTTGTTTTTTGGTTTCAAATACAATTCAAACACTCCCGAAAACGCAATGCTTTTCCAAGCGGGTTGATTTATTGAAGCTGCTGTTAGTCAAACGGTTGTAATATATGTTCTTCGTAGCAGAAGGATCGCCTTTATCCAAACGGTTCCGTCTCTGCCTGTTGTTTTACCAACAGTTGGTTCGCTGTTGTTCCTTTTATCCTCACCATTTATTCCTGGTTTAAGTTACGGTCTTGAATTTACTTCAAATCCGACACAACATTCATTGCTTAATCCAATATTCTGACCAGCACTAGTTGGAATAGTTATAGCGTACATTGTTTTAGCTGAAGCTACAAAACGGCTATATATGAAAGCAAATAATAATGAGTGAATCTAACAAAAAATAATGTAACGTAACCGTTACATTATTTTCTAATTCTAGCATTTTTATCTTTGTAGTAAACGGTAATCGGAACGTTGTTTATACCAAAAGCTTGTCTAATTTGGTTTTCAATATATCTAGCATAACTGAAGTGTAAATATTTTGGATCATTTGTGAACAAAACAAATGTTGGGATTTTTGATTCAACTTGTGTTCCGTAGTGAATAGTTATTCGATTTCCCTTAAATTTAGGTGGTGGATTAAGAATTTGAGCTCGAGCGATAACTTCGTTTAATGCAGATGTTGTCGCTCTTGTTTTAAGTTCTTTGTTAATTGCTTCAATTGTTTTAAAGATTGTGTGAATGCGCTTATTATCTTTAGCAGAAATGAAAACAATTGGTGCTCAGGCTAAGTAATCAAAATCAGCTCCAATAAGTTTTTCAAACTTAGTCATAGTATTATTTTCTTTTTTGACCAAGTCTCATTTGTTGACAACAATTATTGTTGGAATGTTTGCACTATGAGCAAGTCCAGCAATAACTTCATCTTGTTCGTTGAACTCTTCGCTTCCATCTAGCATTACAATTATTAAGTCGGCTCTGCTGATAGCATCCTGTGTTCTTAGATAAGAGTACTTATCTATGTTACCAGACATTTTACCTTTTCGTCTAATTCCGGCCGTATCTATTATTGTGTAGCTTTTGTTGTGGTATTTAAACTTACAATCAATTGAGTCTCTTGTAGCATTGGCGATTGGTGAAACAATTACACGCTCTTGACCAATAAGGGCATTGACTAATGAACTTTTTCCAACATTTGGTCTACCGATTATGCAGAATTTAAATGACTCTTCTTCTTTACGTTCTGGAGTTTTATCAAGTTGTTTTACAACCTCATCTAACATATCACCTACACCTATTCCGTGTGTGCATGATATAGGAAAGAACGAACCAAACTTCAAGTTATAGTACACTTTGTCACTGTTGTGGTTGTAGTTTTCAGCTTTGTTTACAACAAGGATAACCTTTTTACTTTTTGCTTTTGTTTTCAATAACCTAGCAATATATTGATCGTGAGAATCTATTCCTTCTTTTTCAGAAACTATGAATAGGATGATGTCGGCTTCTTCAATAGCATAATTAACTTGTTGGTTAATCACTTCTTGAAAAGGAGCATCAGTATTTTTTAGAATTCCACCAGTATCGATAACTGAAAAGCTTCTACCTACTCAGGTAGTATTAGCATAGTTTCGATCTCTTGTTACACCAGGAGCGTTATCGACTATGGCTTTCTTTTGGCCAATTATTCTATTGAATAAAGAACTCTTGCCAACATTTGGTTTTCCAACTAAAGCAACCTTTTTCATAAATTATTTTCATGCCAACTCTTCTTGCTTCTTTCGAACAACTTTTACAATAAGATCAGCAACTTCTTCTTTTTTCATATTTGTTGAATCGATGTAATATGCATCCTCTGCTTGTTTTAAAGGTGAAACTTTTCTAGTTTTGTCTTGTAAATCTCGTTCCTTTATTTCAGATAAAAGATGTTTGAAATCATTAGAATTTAAATTGATTCTGTTGTCTTTAGCACGACGTTTTGCTCGTTCTTTAACATCGGCATCCAAATAAAATTTGAATGGTGTATTAGGAATAATTACAGTCCCTATGTCTCTTCCATCCATAACTAATGAAGTAGTCGAAACTATTTCTTTTAAGTCTTTTTTATATCTTTTTCTAACACCACGATATGTTGATATTTTAGATGCTTTCATCGAATAAACATCTTTTGTTAATTCGAGTGTAATGTCAAGTCCATTTATGTAGAAAGATCCATTTACCAATTTGAAATCAAATTGTTTCAACTCTCTGATTACGGCTTTCTCATTATCGCAGTCTACATCTTTTAGAGCAAAAGCATAGCTTCTAAAAATCTTTCCAGTAGATAAGTACGTGATAAATAATTTGTGGGCAACAAGTTGTCCAACTGTTGTTTTTCCTGATCCAGCAGGGCCATCTATAGCTATTTGAATTAAATTCTTTTTCATATTATGCGAACCACCTTATCAAAATCATGGTTAGGAGTATTAGGAAGAATGTAACAGCAATTGTTGCTGATATTACAAAAACATGATGCCCAACGTTTTTGGTTGGATCAAGTTTAAGCAAAGGAACCGAACCCACCTGTATCTCGCCTTTTTTTGCAGACAAAACCTCTATCTTCTTTTGTAAATCTTCACTCAATTGTTGGTTGGTTGATTTATCAAGATTAGCCGCAGCTACCGATGAAACCAATTGCTTATAATTAGCATCTGAATCAAGTCAGTCTTGTTTTATCTTGTCATTTTTATCAAGAATTTTTTTATGCTCAAGATTGAATAAAATAGTGTTTATACCATTCCTATTTTCTTCAGTTTTGCCTTTATTTAGGTTTTTGAATAACTTGTAAATGTTGTCAGGAACCTGATTTTGACTAACGATTACTTCACTTACACCTTTATGTAAGTCAATGCCAATGTCGTTTGTTCCTTGCAAAATGGCAGGATTGATTCTATCAATTTCTCGCTTGTATCTCTCAATTTTTTTCGATTGATCAACAATGGTTTGACCAATCATTGATGATTGGTCAATCTCCAAGCGGTATTGCTGTCACTTTTCCACCCTTTTCATATTTATATTATGTATATAAATTACATATTTTTTTAATAACTTGGTTTTATATATATAATATATAAGATTTAATGGATGAAGAAAGTGGGTTTTATGCCAACTGATTTATCTAGAACTGACTTAATATTAATTATCGTTTGTAGCGTTTTGGCAGCATTGCTTATATGCGCATGCACAGTTATCATTGTTTTTTGTCTAAAAAGAAAAAAACAACAGCACAAAATCGATGAATTTAGGTATGCACCGCTAGACAATGAAATAAAACGATACAAAAAGCAAAGAGAAAAATACAAGAATAAATTAAAAAATCAAGATTTTGTTAATTATGACGTCGCATTGAATGATATGAAGGTGATTCTTGATCAAGAACTTGATGAATATAAAAGAGATAGACTTTTGTCTATCAATCAACAAATTAATCACGATAAAAATGAAATTTTGCGTGATGTTATTTTGAATTCGATGCAACCATTGCATCTTAAGATCATTAACGAATCGTCAGTATATTATTTACCGATTGATGAAAAATTTAAACCGTTGCTAATAGGAAAAAAGGGTGCTAACATTAAAAAATTAAATGAAATTACAAATTGTAATAATAACGTTGAAAGAGACTCAAAATATATTGAGATTTCTTCTCCCAACCCTTACAGCAAGCAATTAGCAATTAACACAATTAATCACTTATTAAAATCTGAAGCATTTGATTTAAATGCAATTGAAAATGTCTATAAAAAAGAAACAAAAGTCATGCGAATGAATTGCATAGAGATTGGAAAGAAATATTTAGATAATCTAAATATAAATGTGGGTAATTCAGCCATCTATGAATATGTTGGAAGACTAAGATATCGTTGATCGTTTAACCAAAATGTTTTAGAACACTGCTACGAGGTAGCATTGATTTGTGAGAATCTAGCAAAACGACTAGGTTTGGATCCACAAACAGCAAAAGAAGTTGGTTTCTTTCACGATATTGGTAAGTCATTGGACTATGAAAGAAGATATGATCACATTGATACGGGAATTAAAATTGCCAAACAATGTGGGCTATCAAACGAAATAATTAATGGTATTCATAAGCACCATAGAACCAATTGTAATGAAGACTATGTTTTATTAACAAGGTGTGCAGATGCGTGATCAGCAGCAAGAATTGGTGCAAGACACACTCCAACCGAAAACGAAAATAACACAATTAAAATTGTTGAAAGCAAAATTAAGAAAATTAAAGGAATAATCTCATATAGAGTTGAAATAAAAGACAACATTATTAGTGTTGTTTTCGTTCCTGTTGTTCCAAATAAGTCAAATTACCTAAATATCAAATACGACATAATTCATGCAATCAAAAAAGATGTTAGATTAAATAAGCATAAAATAGTCATCCATGATTAGATAACTATATAATATATAAGTTAAATCAATATTTAACACAATTAAAATTGATTAAGCCGTTGGTCGATCATCACGGTTATTCTAGAGAGCCTGCGATGGTGGAATGCAGACATAACCAGATCACCTATTCACTTAATTAAACAACTAAATAGAATCTAAGAGCACATTAATTTGTGAAGCTATGTGGTACCGCCGTTATTGGTCATAGCGTCATAATTTGATGTGCTTTTTGTTTGAAAGGGAGAATATGATAATTACAAATAAACAGCAGCTTGTCGAACAATTCAAAGCGCTTCTTGGCCAACAAACTAACTCAGCAAAGTTGGCAGAAAATAAGAACGTCTTCTTTAAGAAGCATGTTGTTGATTTGTATTCGCAATTAAAACAACTTCCAAACGACCAAAAGAAAGATGCCGGGTTGGAAATTAATGTGTTTACTCAAGAATTAACAGAAATGTTTGAACAAAGAAAAAACGAGTTGGAACAAGCCAACGAGTTATCTGGTAATAAGTTAAATTATGATTTGAATGTTGACACTTTTGATTTATCAAAAGGATCAAAAACAATTCTTTCGATTATTAATGAACAAATCATAGATTATTTCAGATCCCTTAACTTCCAAATAGTTGACGGTGATGAAGTTACAACTATCGAAAATAACATGGATAGGTTAAATATTGATAAATCTCACCCTGCAAGAGATCCAAAAGACACATTCTATATTGATTCAGTTAGAATGTTGAGAACTCATTGCACAGCCAACACTGCTCAAGCAATTCATGATCAAGACAGAGAAATAAAAGTTTTATCATACGGCAATGTTTACAGAAATGATGATGACGATTTAACACACAGCCATCAATTTAGTCAAATTGATATTGTTTGAGTAAAAAACAATTTATCAATCAATCACCTTAAATCAGTTATTGATGGGTTAATTAAACACATTTTTGGCCCAGAAGTAAAGACAAGATATAGACTATCTTATTTTCCATTCACTGAACCAAGCTTCGAAGTTGATGTAAGCTGTTTTAACTGTGGTGGTAAGGGCTGCAATACTTGCAAACAAACAGGCTGAATCGAAATTCTTGGTGCAGGAATGTTGCATCAAAAAGTGTTAGATGCAGCAAATATTAAACGTGTGAACTCAGGTTTAGCTGCCGGTATAGGAATCGAAAGAATTGCCACGCTTAAATATGGAATTAAAGATATCAGAGATATCTATAACAATGATTTCAGATTAGCAAAGCAATTGAAAGGAGTTAAATAATGTTGTATTCTAGAAACTTGATAACTCGCTTCGTTCCTTCGTTTGAAAACGTTAGTGATGAACAATTTACGAAAGCAATAAATGCTTTGGGTATGGAACTCGAATCAATTTATAAATATCCAGAAGTTAATAACGTTGTTATTGGCCAGCTAGTTTCATATCGACCAGTTGAAGGAACACATTTAAATATCTGTGAAGTTAAAATTTCTTCAACAACTACAAACACAATTGTGTGTGGCGCGAGCGGACTAAAAGCAGGCGCAAAAGTAATCGTTGCTCTAGAAGGAGCAAGATTACCAAACGGTGTAACTATTTCCAAAAGAATGATTCGGGGCGTTGAGTCAAATGGAATGATTTGTGCATATAGTGAGCTAACAAATAATGATTCATTTGTTTCTGACTCTGAACGTGATGAAATAATTATGCTAGAACATGGTGATATCGGCTCAAGTGATTGAAGACGATACGTTGGTTTAGATGACACAATTTATGACATTACAATTCCTGCAAATAGAAATGACGAAAATTCATATCTAGTTTTCTGCTATGAAATAGCAAACAAACTAAATTTAAAATTTAATTTTGATTTCAATGCCATAAAAGTTGATAACAATTCTGCAATTAAACCAAACGTAGATAAGTCTGTCTGCAATTTTCTTGCTTTCTTGGATTATCCAATTAAAGCAAATGATACAGCAAGATCTGGTTGGCAAATTAAATCAGTATTGATGAATCACGGTATTAAGCCAATTAACAGCATACTTGATAGACTTGCATACATAACATTATTAACTAATTGTCCTACACACGTCTACGATTGTCAAAAACTTAATGGAAATCTAAGTTGTAGACAGTCAGGTGATGAAAAGAAATTCATTGCTCTAAATGGTAAAACATTTACTTTATCACCAAAAGATATTCTTATTTATGACTCTGTCCAACCTGTGTCAATAGCTGCCGTTATTGGTTCAGACAATACAAAATTGACATCAAACACAACTAATGTCAAAATAGAAATTGGAAACTTTGATTATGCTCAAGTAAGGACAACATCAATCAGACTAAATTGTGAAACGGACTCAAGTAAAAAAGCATCAAGACCACTTAGCACGTATTTAAATTTACTTGCACTATATTTAATAAAGAATGAATTTGGTAAGCCAGATAGGCAAACAATTTATTGTAATAAAAATTGGAATAAAACAAAAATCGATATTGATTATGAAAAGCTAGCATGATTTATTGGTGAGAAATTGAGTAATAAATTCGTTATTTCATCTTTGAAAAAGATGGGATACACTAATTCATTATTTTCTCGAAATAAATTTGCTGTGCCTAAGTGAAGATTAGATGTTAGCAATAGCGCTGATTTATATGAAGATATTTTGAAAATTATTGATGTTAATAAATTAAACCCAGTAGCAATTGCTGATAATTTATTACCAGTCGCAAACAATACTGAGTATGATTTAAAACAGCAAATTAAAGATTTATTTATCAACAATTATTTCACCGAAGTTAAAACATATAACTTAACAAACAAATCGAATTTAGACAAATTTAATATTTTTGATAAGAAAAACCCTATTAGGATTTTGTCTAACAATTCTAATCGCGAATTCTTTAGATTGTCGCTAATTGACAATATGCTAAAGGTTTATCAATATAACGATGCAAGAAAATTATCGTTAAGACCAATCTTTGAGATTCAGAAATTGTTTACCAACGATCAAAAGAACTTAAATATTACTGCACTTACATTAGATAAATATATTGTTGATACAATAACTCATAGCGAATTATTGACTAACTTAAATTATTTCAAATCGCTTTTAAAACAATTGTCAACAATATTGAATACTCAATTTAGTTTCAAACAAGCAAAACTTAACTGTTTCTACGAAAATGAAACAATTGCAATTGGAAGCAATAATGAAATAATTGGTTTCGTTGGAAAAATTAGATCCTCAGTTCTTAAAGATTACGATTTAAACAATAAGCAAATCTACGCTCTTACTATTAATATCGAAAAATTATTGTCAATGTATCAATCGCCTGTTATCAAGATAAAAGAGTTTGGTGTATTCCAAACTATAAGCAGAGATATCAACATAATTTTGGATGAGTCGAATGCACATTTAGTTAGTAAGAAACTAGAACAAATTAAGCAAATTACCAATATTGCAGACGCCAAAGTTGTCAATATTTTCAAGAAAGATAATAAATTGATTTACACAGTTAGATATTATCTAACTGATAAAAGAAACTTTACTGCTAAAGATATCGAATCAATTACAAAACAAATTGAAAATTTAAGCGGTTTGTAAAATTAATTCAAATTGGTCGAAAAATTTATTTGTAGAATCAGCTTCAAATCATACTACGTCTACTAAAATAGACGTAGTATTTATTTTGTAGTGACAGTCAATTTGGTAATTTAAGTATTTGCTTGCAAAAGCAGGAATATCTTTCAAGGCATCCTGAATCAACACTTTGATGTTATTAACAAACTTTTCTTCTTCAATTATGTAAACAATTGAATCACCAACATTGATTAGACATATGAGATTGTTAATGTTGCTATTGTTTGCAAGTTTACTTGCAATTGAATAGTGGTGATACGATTTATCTCTGTTTAATGGATTGGCATTTCTTTGCTGTGCTTGTTCATCCTGTAGCAAAGTGTTTGCCAAAATAGTTGAACCACCAATCACTAATGCAGAAACGCCACCAATAGCGCCAACCATTTTATTACTAACTTTCATAGAATTTCACCTCCTTAAAGCCATCTAGTGAGTTCATCGCTTTATTTAAAACGATAATATATGGTGCAATTTGATTTTGTTTGAAATTAAATTGATTTTCAATTACAAGTTTACTTACAACACCTTCTTGGCTAACAAGAAGTTTAACTTGATAGTAACCTTGTGCATATTTTGGAATATTAAATCCCAATAATCCAAACGGATTAAAGACTACTTCATTTTTTGAAAAATCATAAATGGTGTAGTCGTCAATAGCTATCGAAGTATTCTTGACAAGGGAATGATCTATACTTAATACCTTGCTAAGAGTTTTCGTTTGGATATCAAGTTCTAATCAGTAGTTAATTTTAACTGTTCCTGATATTATTTGAAACGATGTTAGACTTGAGATTTGTACCAATTCGTTGAATGGTCTATTTAAATCAACTAATGTTGGGATCGTCACATCCAGTACTCTGCTAGTTGGAATACATTTGTTACCGGTTACCAGCGTAAACCCAGTCGCATTATTAACCCCGCAAGATTCATTTACTATGTTTGTGTTAGTGTAGTATGCATTAAAACTTTAACGTTGTTCGGATGTTTCTTGCATTAGGCTATCCAAATCATCCTGACTTATTTGGTTTCCGGCCGATTGTGTCGCCTCTGGATCAATAAATAAGCAAATATCAAAATTTATTAAAGCGTTATTAAATCTTGTTTAAAATATTCGTTTTCACTAATATCTACATCGAAGGTTCCAGAATACAAATGAGCATAGTTTTGATTGTGATTAACATTCTCTTTTGCTTTAGTTTGATCGCTATTAAGATTAAATGTTAGATTTGATATCGTTTGATAAGGCAGTATTAGATCACCAGATAATGAATTGTTGGGCAAGGAAAAATCGTTGATAGTAAATAAATTGATAGCAAAAGTTCAATAGTTGTCCCCTATATCGATTATTGTCGATATATGATCCAAGTAATTGTACTTGTAGTGGTTATATTTATTGTTTTCTATTTGCTTTATGCAATATCCCATACTTATACTTTTGCAAAAAATAGGAAAATTTCCGAAAAAAATTAAAAATTTGTCGTCCGGCCTCATTTTATGCGGGCTTACGACAAAATTATTTTTTTAAAAAATGGATATTATTTTTTAAATTATTGACTTTTACAAGATTATTAAGTCTCTTAGCATGTGGATCGAATTTTTCATCCACAAAACTGTAAATCAAGCAGGTGCTTTAGGCAGCATATTATAAGATTATTAAAATACAAAGTATTTTTAATTAAATACTTTATAATTTCTATATTGTATGGCTAAAAAACAAAGCAAATTTGGTAGTTTTATCCAAAAACAAAACTTCATTAAAGAATTAAATATTGTTGAACATATTATTGTTTGAACTAATGTTTTAGCAGCTATTGTTTTTTTAATTATTCAGTTAGCTGTGCTAAAGCTATATGGTGAATGAAGTACATGAGTTGCCTTTGTTGCTTCCATTACATCAATTTTTTCCGTAATGGCTGGTGCAAAGAAAAGAATCTTATGTCCAGTCCTTGGAACCATAGCCAGTGTTTTACTTTTCTTTATAGCCTTTAGACAGAAACTATATGGCTCGATGATAATGTACGCATTCAATATGGTGGTACAAATAATAACAGCTATCATTTGAATAAAAGAATCAAATGACAAGGTAACAATTAAGCCTCGTCACGTTAAACCGTGAGTAGCATTGCTATATTTAGCAATATTTGCTGGATTAACAGCTTTATTTACTTGAATTGAGGGGCTTGAAGGCTTTTGCAAGTTTTGATCAGGTGATGAAACTGTAACGTCATCAAGTCTTCCTATAAGAATCTTTGATTCGGCTGTGTTAATATTTACTATAGCTACAGTTATACCAATGTTTAGAACATATGATCAAGTTTGATGAGTATATGTAATTGTTGATATTGCATTAGTTTGTTTGTGAATAACTAAAGGTATTGAAAACACTGATCCAAAACAACAATATGTTATTTATTCAACATTAGTAACTAACATAGCTATGTTAGCAACTTGCGTTGCAGGTATTTTTAATTGATCAAAAAAAACAATAGACTAATTGCGATTTTGTCTAACGATTTTTATTCGCATATCTTCAAGAATCAAATAGATTTTTTGTAATTGTTTATAGTCTTGCTCTAGCATTATGCATTCTTGAAGATATTCATTAGAATTAAGAAAATCTTGAGTGTAGAGAAAATTAATGAAGCATTGATGACATCAATGGTTTCTCTTGCCTGCCACTTGTTGAAGATACATATAATCATCATTTGATAATAATTGATTATTCGAATCGAGATTTTGAAGCATCTGAACCATTGAACCAAATGATTCTTTTTTAATAGCTTCTCAATTAGCAGTTTTGTCGCCTTTTGCAACATTAACATAAATTATCTTTGTGTTTGATTCAATTATTTGACAGAACATTACTGTTTCGCCAACTAAATACTTAAATTGCTTAAATTCCATATTACAGATCACCTACCAAATGTGATTATTAATTTTGAATTTGATTGCTTCCATGTCTAGCTGATAATAATTCGGACAATACGTTTTAAGCAGGTCCCAGAACGGTTTTTTGTGATTCATGTGAGTAAAGTGAGCTATTTCATGATAGATTACACTATCAATAAATTGTTTACTATATTGCATTAGCTTTGCAGAATATTCTATATTTTTGCCATCACACCTACCATAATAATATGTTGCCCAACTAACTTTACTAAATTGTCCTTTAAGTCCTAGTTGATTAATTAGTTCGCTTGTCCTAACAGCCAAGTATGTTGTAGCAAACTGCTTATAAAAATGCTTAACTGCATATAAATAATCACGTTTATGACGCAAATACACATTTATGTTATTTCCTAGATATTCAACATCAAATTTGTTACCAATTATTACTTTGACAGGAACTTTTTGACCAAAAATAAATCATGGGGCTGGATCATCAACATTTTTGTATCAGTTTAAAACTCACGAATAATTATCCATTACATATTGCTTTACATCTTCATTAGATATTGATTTATTGCAAATGACTACGTAGTAATTTTCTTCTTCGACATATTCTAAAAAAAGGTTAGCATCATTTTTTCTAACGATCTTATATAAAATCAAACCATCTTTACATAAGAAGGAATTAAAACTGATGTTTTGATTTTTTCTATTGGTATATTTGATTTGTCTCATCAAGATTAATTAAAGCAGTTTTTAATTAATTGTTGAGAAGAAATTTGCTATTAACAAAGTTAATAATTAATAGTTGTTTTCTTGACGCTGATGATTGATCTTGTTCTTGGCTGCATATGCTTTAAGTATTTGGTTGATACTAAAACCAAGCTTCAAACCAAAAGCTAAATATTTAGTGTATCAAGCTTTAGCTTGATTAGCATTATTAATTAACGCTGCAGACTTAAACAAATCAATAAAAGCGGCAGTGATTTCTCTTTTATTTTTAAATTTACTTCCAGACTTAACATCAAAAACTGGTTTAACTCTGTAATGAATACATAACGATGTTATAAAATGAATGCCATCAACATATTCTTCAAGAATTACCGGTTTTGCTGATGGTTTTTTATTAGACCAGAATTTGAAACTTCTAATTTCATTAGCTGTTTCTGACAATTCAACAACCAATGCTAACTTAAGCTCAAGAAGAATTTTAGCATAAGTTACATTGTGTTGATTGTGAATGTGCTTGTCAAGTTTAACTTGTTGTTTAAATAGATTAGATAAGTTTATTTTCATATCATAATTATAAAAATAAAAAATAGGCAGAGCCTATTTTTTGCAAACAGATTCAACTAATGTTTTGAATTCTACTGGGTTGTTAATTGCTAATTCAGATAACATTTTTCTGTTGATAGCAACTTTGTTTTTCTTTAAACCATTCATGAATTGAGAATAGTTGCATCCTAAAGCTTCAACTGCAGAAGATATTCTTGCAATTCATAATTTTCTAAAATCACGTTTTTTTGCTCTTCTGTCTCTAAAAGCATATTGAGCATTACGAATTACTGTTTGACTAGCAATACGATAGCTAGTGTGTCTTGTACCTCTTGAACCGCTAGCAGCTTCTTTTACAGATTTACGGTACTTTCTAGCTGTTGTTCCACCTTTAACTCTCATAATTTATCTCCTTAATTATGTAATGTCTTACCAAGATTCTTAGTGTAAGTTGCATTTAATGTTGCATCTTTTCTAAGCTGTCTTTTTTGTTTTTGTGTTTTGTTGTGAGCTAGATGAGATCTGAAAGCATGTTTTCTTTTAAGCTTACCAGAAGCTGTTCTTGATAACCTCTTAGCAACAGCTCTTTTTGTTTTAGCTTTAATTTTTGCCATATTTATTCTCCTTATTTTTTAACAATAGTTGCTTCATAGCAAACAGGACTAACTTGTTTAAGCGGTGTTGCAACTTTGCCATTTTCTTCAATTAACTTAAGAAAATCTTTATAAACCTTATCAATTAGGTCTGCTTTTGTCGCTATACGACCAAATGTCATAACTTTGAATTTGATTTGACATCCATCTTTTAGTCATTGGTTAGTTTGGTTAGCTTTTCATTGTAAGTCTCCACTACCAATTTGTGGTCTGACTTTCACTTCTTTAGTTTTGATTATTACTTGATTCTTCTTAGCTTCTTTTTGTTTAACATCTTGTTGGTATTTGAATTTACCATAATCAATTATCTTACAGATAGAAAGCTTACCTGTTTTAGAACTAGGCACAAATAAAACCAAGTCTAATCCTTTATCTTTTGCTAATCTTATAGCAGCTCTAGTGTTCATTGCACCTAAATTGCTGCCATCTTCATCAACAACTAAAACATTAGGTTCCCTAATTTTTTCGTTAGTTAAGTATTTATCTTTTTGCATTCAGTTAATATATTCCTTTAATTAATTGTTCATATAAAGAAAAGTACACAATGATTATTATTCATTGTGTACACAAAACATTTAATGGCTTATTAGCCTTTAAAAGCTTTTTGCCTATTACTATTCGCAATCAGGCGAGTTTACACAACTACTTTCTTTATATGCTTTAATTGTATAATAAAACACTGCTTTTTTATTAAAAATAAAAAAGAGCGTTTAAGCTCTTACTTTATGGTGCACTCGAAGGGACTTGAACCCCCACTCCGTAAAGAACTAGATCCTAAGTCTAGCGCGTCTGCCAGTTCCGCCACGAGTGCATGGTGCTCTGTGAGGGACTCGAACCCACGACCCAGTGATTAAGAGTCACTTGCTCTACCGACTGAGCTAACAAAGCAACACATTATATATTATAAGAACTTTTTTTGATAAAAAAGTTAAGTTTTGCTAACGTCTATTTTTATATAATAACAATATGATTCATGGAGATCAAAAAAATGAATAAAATTTACACAAAAAGAGAACTAATTAATGATATTTTAAATCAACAGGTTTAACAATTCAGCAGGTTAAACTTGTATTTGATTCTACATCCAAAGCGGTTAAAAAACAACTCAAAGCAGGTTACAAAGTTAAAACAGCTAATGGTTCTATAGAATTAGTAACAAAGAAACCAAGGAGGATTTATAATCCAAGAACCAAAAAAATGGAAATGGCAAAAGCAAAGACGAGCCCTAAATTTAGGTTTAGCGAAGAATTTAAAGAAGGAATTAATTAAAATAAAGAGGGTAACCTCTTTATTTCTTTATCTGCTTGAATTGTTTTATTAATTTTTTGACAATTGACAATGCTTGTTTATATACATCACCTTTAGTAAGATCGATACCAACAAGTTTTATTATTTCAAGCGGAGGAAGCGATGTTCCTGCCTTGAGAAATTTGTAATAATTATTAAGCATTGTTTTATTGCCGTGATAAATCTTATCAGCTATAACAATAGCAATTATTTGTCCTATTGCATATTTATAAACGTAAAAATTATTCATATAAAAGTGAGGAATTCTTAAAATTCCAGAATTAGATAAGTTGTATGGATACTTATTAATTTTCTTTAACGATTCCTTACTAACACCTTCATATTGTTTTCTAGCATCTAGATATAGTCTTTCAACATCTTTCACTGTGAAGGCTTTGCCTTCATTAATTAATTTGTTAGCTTCTCATTCAAACTTACTGAATACAATTTGTCTGTTTGTACATCCAAAGAAAGTACCAAGCATTCCTTCAAGTATTTGAAGCTTCATTGCTTTGTTGTTTTTATATTTATTTAATCAATAGAAATTTAAAAGCATTTCATTGCAGATTGATGGAACTTCACCAACAAACATATCAGTTGATGCATATACACTTTGATTGTTGCAAATATATCAGCTACAAACACTATGTCCCATTTCATGGGCAATAGTTGATATAGAATCGATTGTATTGTCAAAGTTCATTAAGATATAGTACTTATCTAGTCCATATGTATTATCAATTGAATAAGCGCCTGTAAGCTTGTGTGGTTTTGGCAATCAGCTTATTCAATTCTCATTGAATGCCTTCTTTACTATACTTATATACTGCTTTCCTAAAGGCGATAAGGCATTTATTACTTCTTTTTTTGCTTGCTCAATAGTGGTTTTAACATTTTTTCTTGTTAAATCTAATAATGTATCTCATGGTTCAAGCTTTTTGATATTATGAATCTTTTTAATTAAACTTAAACGATGTTTTCGATATTCAATGTTTGCTTGCTTAAAATTATCAATGTTCTTGTAGGCCGATAATAAGATTTTTTCGTTTACTTCTTCGTTTTCTAAAGCGGCGTCTATATAGCTTTTGTAGTTACGAATTTGTGCTAATTTGTTTGCCTTTAAGTAGTTATAAAATAATGTTTTTGTTAAGGTGTTCTTAACATTATCAAAAGCTGTATTGTAATTTATTCATGCCGATTTTCTTAAAACACGGTCGCTTGGATCCTTTAACAATTTGATGGCGTCTGAGATTGTATTGATTTTGTGTTTTTTGCCTTTTGAATCAATTGCATCATCAAATTTTAAGTCCGAGTCAGTTAGGGTTGTATAAACATCAGAAATGCCTGATGTTGCTGGTCCAACCTTTGTCATTAGTAGTTCAGACTTTTTGTCAAGCACGTGCTTTTTGTTTTTAAAAATTAAATCAAATTCCCTTGTTCATTCTTTTAATGAAGGATCTTTTAGATACGCTCTTATTTTGCTTTCATTTTCAATAACAATATTTGTTCAGTTAGCCACTTTAAGCGAAAGCTTATTACTAACATGAGTAATTTTTTGTTCCCAACCTATTCATTTTGGGTTGTCTAGTTCTTCATTATTATGATTCATGATATATATCATCAATCGATTGCTAATTTTTTCTGTTTCTTTAGATAATGTTAATCATCGTTTAAAATTAGCCTTGGTTTTGTAGAAGGTATTAACTAAAGCAATATGCTTTAGCTCTGCTTTATATCATTGATTGAACAGAGTATCCAATGTTTTATTCTCTAGAAGTGATTCTAGATCTCAGTTATTTTTATCAATAGCCATAATTTATTTTATTAAATTATATATTGCTATACCAATAATAACTAATGCTACAGCAACAACAGGAATGAAGAATCATCATTGCTTAAAAAATTTCTGATTGCTTTTTACTAATTCAAGATCAATTAGTTTATCTTGTTGATAAAGACGCATTGAAACAGGTTTAAGTAATGGTGTTGGATCAGATTTCTTGTCTATAATAGACAAACACTTTTCTGTATCAGCAATTATTTCGTCAATGTTGTTGTAACGATATTTCTTTTCAGCTGGTTTAGAAACGATACAGCGATAGATTAGATTTTCCAACGATGTTGGAATTGTTGGGTTTGCTGAGATATTTTTCATATCAAACTTTTGAGGTAATCTTATTGTTGGTTTTACATCTAGATTTCCATTTTTGTCTTTAGCATCTTCAATTGGTTTGTATGGTAGCGTTCCCATAATCATTACATATAAGATGACTCCCAAAGAAAAGAAATCTGACTGAACAGGTATGTTCATTTCTTTCTTTTTGTATTCATCAAGTAGATCTGGCAAAATATAACTTGCAGTACCAAATAGTTGAGGTTCATCAGTTAAAACTTTGTGATCCTCTTCAGTAATCACTGATGAAATACCAAAGTCGATAATAACGACTTTCGATAAATCATTTGAAACCATTATGTTTTCTGGTTTTAAATCACGGTGAATTATTTTTTGTTTGTAACTATGTAATTGTTTAACACCATTAAGAAGTTTTTTAAATATGTTTAAAGCAACTTTTGGGGTTAAACAACCATGTTCTTCCAAATATTTAAATAAAGTTTTACCTTCGATGTAATCCATTATCAAAACAACTTGATCATCATCGGTTACTCATACTTTATGAGTAGTCATTAAATTTGGATTAAATTTTTGAGAAACACGTAATGAAGTTCTAGCCTCGTTACTTCTTTTTATTCAAAATTGTTCGTCAATTTTCTCTGGCTTAATAAAAACTTTAGCGCAAAGTTTTTTTCGCGGATTATCAAGAGAATGAACAACATATGTTGTTCCTTCCCCGCCCGTTCCAAGTAATTTATCAACAATATATTCAGAATCAAATAGTGCTGATCCAATTTTAATTTCTTTATTCATTATTTAACACTCACTAAAATTCCGGATATATTATCGTTTGAACCAGAAGAAAATGCTTTCATATTCAATTTTGTCAACTTGGCTGACGTAGGAAATTTGGTTGTTATTACTTTCGTAATCAATTCGTTAGTAACATATGAGTATAGCCCATCTGTGCATATGAGAATATGCTTTGTGCTATCAATCGTTCCAGAGTTAGCATCAAATTTTGCTGATGCATGATTTGATGCATCTAATAAGTTAGTAAGAGCACCTCATCTAGGTTTGTTAGCTTCTAAAACACTTTTGCTAGCTTTCTTTGCAAGCAAATAGTTTCTATAGTTATGGTCATAACTATATTGTTTCAATGCTCATTTATCTTTTGTTTTTTCGGCTATATAAATTCTTGTATCACCGATATTGTATGTGTAAAATTTATCATTAACAATAACTAAAACTGCAAGCGTTGTTGATATTTCTTTGCAATTATGCTTCTTAGCATATTCGGTCATTTTTCTTAGTGCCAAGTCTAGCGTTTGTCTAAATCATTCACTAATATTTAAAATTTTATTTGTTTTAATGAATTCGTCACAGAAAGTATCGACAGTTATTTGACTTGCATGTTCTGAATGTTGAATTGAACCAACACCATCACAAACAATCGCAATAAAATCATTTGCTTTGTTATAAGCACATGCTAAAGCATCTTGATTTGCTTTTCTTCTGCCTTTTAGTGATTTAATTGCAAATTTAATTCTTTTCTTCATCATGTTGGATTCTCAATTGGCCACATGCAGCAGCTATTTTTGTTCCACGTTCCAATCTAATTGTAGCCTGCAGTTTATTTTTATTAAGTATATTAAAGAACTGCTTTATACGTTTGCTACGTTTGAAATCGCTTAGATATGTTTCATTATATGGAATTAAGTTGACATAACACAATAGACCTTTTAGCAAAGCTACTAGTTCTAGTGCATTTTCATCTGAATCATTTATTTTGTCTAACAAAATATATTCGAATGTTAATCTTCTATTTGAAATTTTTAAGTATTCTTTGCATGTCTCAATTAGCTTTGTTAAAGGGAATGTTTTGTTAATCGGCATCAATTTACTTCTGGTTTCATCGTTAGATGCATGCAAACTTATGGCAATGTTCACCTGCGGTAATATTTTTGCGAATTTTATTATCTTATTGCATAAACCACATGTGGAAATAGTTATATGTCTTGAACCAATTTCAATTCCATGTTGATTTGTTAATATTTTGATAGCACTAACTGTGTTGTCGAAGTTATCTAGTGGTTCATCGATTCCAATAATGACAATGTTAGATATTTTTGCATGATGGTTTTGAAAAAGTCAATGATTCGCAATTAGAAATTGTAAAACAATTTCGTTAGTTGATAAATCTCTATTTTTTTTATGCGTACCACTTGCGCAGAAAGCACAACCCATGTTGCAGCCGACTTGTGTTGAAATACAAGCAGAATAACTGTAGTCGAATTTCATTATTACAGATTCGATAAAATTGTCATCCTTTAGTCTAAAAAGAAACTTGAATGTTTCTTTGTTTTCGTCCGTAAGGACTTTAACGGTTTGCAAATCATCGAACTCGAAAAGTTTATCAAAAAAACTTGGTTGTCCTTGCCAATATTAGACATCTGTTTGAAATCTAATATGTTTTTCTTGTAAACTCAATTAAATAATTGCTTTGCAGTGTAAGGTTTAACATCATGATCTGCCAAACAATTTTCCAATTGCTCTAAATCATAGTTGTAAAAAGAAATTTTAGCCATTATTTTCCTAATAATTCTTTATCTAGGATCTTTGCAAGTTTTTTCTTAGCGTTAGTAACTTTGTCATTTACAATGACATATTGGAATTTATTTTTCTTAGTTAATTCTCACTTAGCTTGTTTGATTCTCTCTTTAATTACTTTGTTAGATTCAGTTCCACGTTTTTTCAAACGTTTTTCAAGTTCGCTCCAGCTAGGTGGAACAATGGATATTGTTAGAAGGTCTTTTTTAGGTTTTCAATTTTTTAGAACATTCAAAACACCTTGCATTTCAATTTCAAGGAAGACGTTCTTTCCTTTAGCTAGGTTTTGTTTAACAAAATCTTTTGGTGTGCCGTATATGTTTTCACAATAAATTGCTCGCTCAAGCATTTTGTTATTTTTAATTGCTTTCTTGAATTGATTTTTAGTTACAAAGAAATAATCTTTGCCATTCTTTTCACCAGGACGTTTTGGTCTAGTTGTCATTGATATAGAAAAAACGGTGTTATATTTCTTTTGATCAATAATTCCTGACCAAACCGTTCTTTTTCCGGTCCCAGATGGACCACATAAAATAATTAATTTACCTGTTCTCATGCTAATAAAAACTATATATTAATTATATATTCAATCTATACGTGAATTTGATTTGCAAACAAATAAATAAAAATAGAAGGTTTACCTTCTATAATTTATTAAATTTTTTTTGTTTTTGTAAAGAATAATCCAGGTAGATCTTCATTTGCAAGAACCGCCAGTGTTGCTCCACCACCGGTTGAAGCAAAGCTGAATGCGGAAGCTTTAACTTTCTTTGTTGCAGCGGTTAATGTATCGCCACCACCGATTAAACTATAAGCACCATCGCTTGTTGCTTCAGCAATAGCATTAGCTATTTCATCGCAGGATTTAGAAAAATTTTTAAATTCTGCAACACCAGTTGGGCCATTTCAGAATATTGACCTTCCGGCTTTAATAACTTTTGTATAAGCTTTTATTGTTTTTGGTCCCATGTCCAATGCCATAGCATCTGCTGGTATCTTATCAATACTGAAGTATTGTGGAATGCCATCTTTAAATTCTTTTGCAACAGCAACATCGGATGGAAGCATAATTTTATCTTTATATTTTAGGTAAAGATTCTTGGCAAATTCCATTGTTTCTTTTTCAATTAATGATTTACCAACATTAACTCCGTTAGCTGCTAAGAAAGTGTTAGCCATAGCGCCACCAATTATCATTTGGTCAGCAACTTTTGCTAATGTTTCAAGCAATTTAATCTTGTCTGAAATCTTAGCTCCACCGATAACAGCAACGATTGGACGGTCAGCATATTTGTCGAACTTGACGATGTTTTCTAATTCATTTTGAATTAAGAAACCAATGCATTTATCTTTCATTAGTTTTGCAATGCCGGCATTAGATGCGTGGCCACGGTGAATTGTAGCAAAGGCATCATTCACATACACATCTGCTAAGCTTGCTCAGAATTTTGCTAATTCTGGATTGTTTTTGCTTTCGTGTTTAACTACTTCGCCCGTTTTGACGTCAACATCATTGTATCTCGTGTTTTCAAGAAGAATGATATCGCTAGATTTCATCTGTTTAACAATTTCAGGCAACTTTGGTGATCTATTATTGTCAACAAATGTAACATTATTTTTTGGAAATACTGTCTTTAAATAGTCAACTACTATTTTCAATGACTTCTTTCCAGATTTGATATCATCAACGCTTTTAACTCTTGACAAGTGTGAAAGCAAAATTACTTTTGCGTTAGCATCCAATAAATATTGGATTGTCTTTTTAGCAGCGATAACTCTTGCCGGGTTAGAAATCTTTCCATCTTTGATGGGAACGTTAAAATCCACTCTGACAAGGCAGACTTTATTTTTAACATCAACGTCGCTAAGTAATGGAATTTGACTTAATAATTTGCTGTCCATATTAAAGAGTTGCTAAATATTTAAGTGTTCTAACTAATTGGCAAGTATAACTTGATTCGTTGTCGTATCAAGTGAATAGTTTGTAAAGCTTTTTGCCTTTAACTTCCAATTCCATAGTTAGTTTAGGGTCAAAGATTGATCCGTGAGTTTCACCGATTATATCGCTTGAAACGATTTCATCAGCGTTGTAACCTAGTGTGTCATTTACTTTTGATTTAACTAATTTGTTAATTTCATTAACTGTAGTTGGTTTCTTTAGTTCAACGACTAGATCAACAATTGAACCAGTGATTGTTGGGACACGAATAGCTAAACCGTGCATCTTTCCTTTTAATTCTGGAATAACTAAACCAATAGCTTTTGCAGCACCAGTTGTAGTTGGCACCATGTTAACAGCTGCAGCTCTTGCTCTTCTTAAATCTTTGTGTGGAGCATCTTGAAGTCTTTGATCAGCAGTGTAAGCGTGGATTGTTGTCATGAAACCTTTAACGATTCCAAATTTATCATTAATAACTTTAGTTAATGGAGCTAAAGCGTTTGTTGTACAGCTTGCGCCAGAAACAACAACATCTTTTTTTGTCAATGTCTTGTGGTTAACACCGTAAACGATTGTTTTAACATCGCCGCCTTTAGCAGGAGCGGAAATAAGAACTTTCTTTGCTCCAGCCTTAATGTGTTTCTTAGATCCTTCAAGTGTTACGAATTTACCAGTACATTCAACCACTACATCAATTTGTAGTTTCTTTCATGGTAATAATTCAGGATCTTTTTCAGCAAAAACGGGAATCTTTCTTCCGTTAACGATTAGGTTTTTACTGTCGTAAGAAACAGTAGCATCTAGTGTTTTGTATGATGAATCATATTTTAACAAGTGTGCTAGTGTTTGAGCGTCAGTTAAGTCGTTGATAGCAACAACTTTTAAAGTTTTATTATTTAAAACTTTTCTAAAAAATAATCTACCGATTCTACCGAATCCATTGATTGCAATTTTCTTCATTTGTATACCTCGTAAATAATATAATTATATTATTAATCTTTGATTGAGTGAAAAAAATGAGTGCACCAGGATTAGTACTATTTATTGTATTATTAACATCTATAACTGCTGAATTTGTTTGTCATCATTGAGTAAAGAAAGTGACAAACACTTATTTTTTCTGGGCAGCTATAGGATTATTTTGTTTTATTTGATTAGTTGTGTTTAGATTTGCAGGACAATGATCAACATTTGCCAGTTTTGTTGCCACAAACCCAGGTAGTTATGACCAAAGTGTCATAATTTCTAAAGGACTTTTGTTAGATGTTTGTCCAGCCTTCGCTGTGATTTTAACTCTTAGTCTTGTTCTTGAACCCTACCCGCAAAGCGGCTAGCGCCGCTGCACCAATCGCACTCATCGGTGGTTCCATAGCTGTTTTTGCGTTGTGCTTTGGCTTTCCACAAGTTTGTGCTCCAGAATTTGATGCTCGATATATTTTTATGGGAAGCGATTTAAACCCATGTTATTTGATAATGCATTATATGCAAGTTGTGCTATCGATAGGTGTTTTATTAAATACACCAAAAAATGGATGAAAAGGAACGCTTACTACTTTTATAGTAACTGTACTATTCTATTCATATGTTGGTATTGCAATGAGCGTAACTGGAGCAAGATGAAATGTTTCAGGTTTATCAATAGAAGATTGAACATTGCCGCTAGGTGAGTATGGAGCCGCTGCTGATTTACTTGGTTTAAGTCCAGAAGTGGCTCATATCATTGGTGTGCCACTATTGGTTCTTGTAGGATTTGGTATAGTAATCTTTAGAGATTATGTGATAATGCGTGGGCCATTCAAATATGGTAATGCATTCAGCGGTCGTTGATACAGCTGATATAATTACAACAAGTTTGTAAAACAAAAGTTTCTATAAATATGGATAAGACTACAATAAATTGATTTCCTGGCCATGTGGCCAAGGCAAACAAGAAGATTCAAGAATCAGTAAAAAATGTTGATTTAATTATTGAAGTTGTTGATGCTAGAGCAATAAAAACAACCAGCAACAGTGATTTTAATAAAATCAATAAACCAATTTTGAAAGTAGCCTTGAAATCTGATCTTGCTGATTTAACAGACATCAAAAATAAAGAAAAAATAGTTATTGGCTCAACTAAAGATAAAAATTTTAGAAAAATTTTACTTGACAGGATTAAGAAATCTGTTGAACCCACTATTGCTAAAAAGAAAGCCAAAGGCTTTGTTAACCCAATTTTGTATGTAATGGTTGTTGGACTTCCTAACGTTGGTAAATCGAGTTTGATTAATCTTTTAGCAAATAAAAATGTAGCTATTACTGGTAACATGCCAGCAGTAACAAAGAAACAAACAAATATAAAGATAGATGAAAATCTATATCTTCAAAATAATCCTGGAATATTTTTTAAGAATGTTGATTCTGCCAGCGATGGTTATGTTTTGGCATTGGTTGGCACTATAAAAAAAGAAATTCTTCCATTGGAAGAAGCTCTACATTTCTGATATGATTTTGTTTCAAAATTTTATTCAAAACTATTAAACAATCAATTATCGTATAACGATTTCATTAAACAATATGCTAATGAGCGACATTTTATTGCTAGCAATAATCAACCTGATATATCAAGAGCACAAGATTGTTTGTTTAAAGAAATCATTAATGGAAAGTTTGGCAAAATAAATTATGAAAAAAAAGAACGTTAGATCAACAAACATGTTCTTTTACGAACATAAATATCAAAAACTAAATCATAAATTAATAGCCGGCGTTGATGAAGTTGGTCGTGGTTGTTGGGCCGGACCGGTAGTTGCTTGTGCATGTATTTTACCTGTTGGCTATGAAAATAAAGCCATAAAGGACTCAAAAGTCCTTTCAATTAAAAAAAGAGAAGAACTGGAAAAAGTAATAAAAGATAATTGCGTTGCGTACTCAATTGCGTACGTTGACGCGCCTAGAATTGACATTATTAATATCAAAGAAGCAATGGTCAAAGCTTTGACTAACTTAAATGTTAAACCAACATGTGTGTTAGTCGATGCTGAAGAAATTAAATTTGGAAAAGCAACAGTTGTTCCAATAATTAAAGGTGATGCCAAATCAACATAAATAGCTGCGGCAAGTATTTTAGCAAAAGTTTATCGTGATAAGATCTTAGACGATCTTAGCCAACAATATCCACAGTATGGTTTTGCTAAAAATAAAGGATATGGAACAATGGTTCATTTGAATGCTTTAAAGCAATATGGTCCAATTAAATCTGTTCATCGTTTTAGTTATCGACCAGTAAAAGTGACGATAAAAAAATAGTGCTTTGCACTATTTATTTTTTGCTTTCTTTTGCGCCAATATATCATGTTTTTCTTGAGAAGATATATAACCAAGTTTCTTGTATCATTTTATTGTCGACTTGCTTAGTTTTGTCAAATCTTGTTTAAGTGCCTTTGCTTTTTGTTGTTTAAATGAATCTGTTTTTTGATATTCTAATTGGGTTCTATAAAATTTATTGATATCAAATCAATAATATAGAAATGCACCAACCAGTGCCACTAAAGCTATAACGCCACCACCAATAAGCATAACCAACTCGAATGTATTTGTTGGATTAGCAACTGGCGGATATGTTGGATTATCGCCATCAGGAACATTTTTTACATTAGCAAAATAAAACATAACTCCGCAACCAGCTAGTACAACTAGCAATAAAAAGAAAACAAGTCAAAGTTTAGCTTTGTACTTTTTTCTATTTTTAATAGAATAATGAACAGATTCAAAGTTTTTCTTATTCATATTAGTAGGCACGGGCAAAATATATTAGGTGAGTAGCAGGTTTGCCAGTGTAAAAGCATTTTTTACCAACAACACCAGATAATTTAATACATCTAGCTGTAGCTCCAGTTTCAGCTTTTATTTTCTTTTCATTTTCAACTGTGTCATCAAAATAAGCTAAAGCGATTTTTCTATTATTAATAGCATCTTTAAATTGACTTAAATTTTGTACTTCAACAATCGATGATTGTAATCGCTCGTTAGCAGATTCGTATAAAGCTTTTTGATAATCCTTAATACTTGTTAACAAGTATTTAGATAATGATTTGATGTTAACTTTAATCTTATCTTCTACGTCTCTTCTGATTAATGTAACTTCGTTAGCATCAATTTCTTGGCTACCAACAATTAAACAGAATGGAACGCCTTGCACTTGATACTGATTAATTTTGTACCCAAATGATTTATCGCTATCATCAACAACAACGCGATACTTTGTTCCTAGTGTTTTCTTTATGTTTTTAACATAATCTCTAGTTTTTTTATCTTTAGCATTAACAACAATAATTGCAATTTGAATTGGAGCAACTTTGAATGGTAAAACTAAGCCATTGTCATCGCTATGACTCATTATTATTCCACCAATTATTCTTGTTGAAATACCAGCAGATGTTTGATAAATCAAATCGAACTCATTGTCTTTTGTTTGATATTTAACATCATATGCTTTAGCAAAGTTTTGTCCTAAGAAGTGACTAGTTGCACATTGAAGTGCTTGACCATCTTGCATTAGTGCTTCGATGGTGAATGTATTTATTGCGCCAGCAAATCGTTCATTAGCAGTCTTTTCACCAACAAGTACTGGCATGCACAAGAAGTCAGTAACAAAGTCTTCATAGACTTTCAATGTCGCTTTAGCTTGCTTGATTGCCTCTGCTTGTGAAGCGTGAGCGGTGTGAAGTTCTTGTCAATGGAATTCTGTATTCCTTAGGAATGGTCTAGTGTTTTTTTCACAACGGCAGACAGAACATCATTGGTTTCATAAAATTGGTAAATCATTAAATGATTTGATTTGTGATTTAAAACATTGGCAGAAACTAATTTCAGATGTTGGTCTAATAAATAGAGGTTCAGCCAAATTTTCTTTTTTATTTGTTGAAACAGTGAATAATTCAGGAGCAAAACCTTCAACGTGTTCCTTTTCTTTTAGAAAATCAGATTGTTTAATAAATAAAGGAAGTTGGATGTTCTTTACACCCATCTTAGCAAATTGTTTATCAATTTCATTTTTAATTGATTCTCAGATTGCTCAACCATTAGGCAAAAAGAACAAAGTTCCTTTTGCTGGCCCATATTCAACTAATTTAGCTTCTTTAATTACAGATGTATATCAATCTGCAAAGTTTGTATTTCTTGCGATTATATTTTTATTTTTCATATTAATATATTAATTATATTTTATTTGAACTCTTCGTTGAGTAATCTGTTTAATTCAACTGCATATTCCATAGGAAGCTGTTCAGTAAAAGGTTCAAGAAAACCAAGCGAAATGATGTTTTTAGCTTGTTTTTGTTCCAAACCTTTAGAGTTCAAATAAAACATTTTTTCTTTATCTAGTTGTGTAACTTTTGCTTCGTGTTTAATAAAACTTGTTTTATTTTCTATTATCTCAAGCGGGATAGTTCTACTAACAGATTTGTTATCTAACAGTAAAGTGTCACAAACAACTTCAGCATGGCTGTGGTGAGCGCCCTTTAATATTTTAACTTCGCCACGATAGTCAGCTCTTCCCCCGTCGTGAGCAATTGATTTAGCAAGAATGCTACTTCTTGTATAAGGAGCTAGGTGAATCATTTTTGCGCCTGCATCATGAATTACACCTTTATGCGCTAGAGCAATGGAAATACATTTAGCTTTTGCGTATTGTCCTGCTAATATAGTAGCTGGATATTTCATATTTAGTTTGGAACCGATGTTTCCATCAATTCATTCCATTATGGCATTTTCTTGGCATATTGCTCGTTTAGTAACTAGGTTAAGAACGTTATCAGATCAATTTTGAATTGTTGTGTAGCGACAAACAGCGCCTTTATTTATAAACACTTCTACAACAGCAGCGTGTAAATTGTTTTTATCATAGATTGGCGCTGTACAGCCTTCAATATAACTTAAGTTAGCTTTGTCTTCAACAACAATTAAGGTTCTTTCAAATTGGCCCATTTGTCTTGTATTAATGCGGAAGTAGGCTTGAAGCGGCTTGTTTAATTTCACACCTTTGGGAATATAAATGAAACTACCACCAGATCATACTGCAGTATTAAGCGCAGCATATTTGTTGTCACTTGGTGGTACTAATTTTCCAAAATATTTTTTTACTATCTCAGGACAAATTTGTAAGGCTTTTTCAATGTTACAAAAGATTACCTTTTGTTTTGCTAATTCTTTTTGGATTTTGTTGTAGACAACTTCTGAATCATATTGATTGTTGACGCCTGATAAGAATTTAGCTTCGGCGTCTGTTACCTTTAGCCTTTTGAATGTATCTTTAATTTTTTGTGGAACATCTTTTCAGTCATTACTCATTTTTGTTGCATTAGATACATAGTATGTGTAATCATCAAAATTGATGTGACTTAGGTCCGGTCCCCATTTAGGGTTTTTTAATTTTTTAAATATTGCAAAAGCTTCTAAACGCTTTTGAAGCATTCATTTAGGTTCGTTTTTGCTTTTGCTTATAGCTCTAATGACTTGTTCATTAAGTCCTTTTTTAAAGACGGACTTATTTTTAATTGAGTCATGAAAGCCATATTTATATTTATTTCTTTTCATGACTACTAATTGCTTTTTGTATCGCTTGGACACCTGTCATAGCACACTTAATTCTATTAGCTTGCTTGTTTACATTTTTGAAGATGATTAGTTTTCCAAGCAATTTCTCATCATATTTTGCCCCAAGTATCATTTGCAAATAATTTTTAATTATTTTCTTTGCTTTTTCTACTGGTTTATTTAAAATTTCTTCAACCAATAAGTCAGTAGAACTTGTACAAATGGCACAGCCAATGCCGGAAAACTTAGCATCTTTAACTATTCCATTTTGAATTAAAACATAGCCATCGATGTTGTCGATACATGATGGACTATCATTATGACCAAAAAGGTATTTACCTTTTGGTTTTGCGTTGACCTTGTTGGCTGGTGACTCATAATGGTCAATAATTATTTCTTTAGCTAGTTCATTATTGATTTTCATAAATTAGAGTATTATTTCATCCCCTTTTTTAAATTTACCGATTATTTTTATAAATTTATCAATTTCTTCTTTAGTGTTATAAAAGTAAAGACTTAATCTAACGGCAGCATGAGTGTTAATAATGTGGTGTGCTAACTTAGCACAACTTAGTCCTGCTCGGCAGATAACACCTTTGGTTCCTAGTCAGCTAGCAAAATCCTGAGCATGAACCTTGTTGATATTGAAGTAAACAATTGCTCCTGGAGCTTCTTTATTGTAAACAATAATATTCTTGATTTTCTTTATTTGCAACATGAAGTAACTCTTTAATTCCTTTTGGTACTTTCCAATTGCGTTGAAACCAACTTTGTTTAGGTAGTCAATTGCTGCTTCTCAACCAAAGATTTGAGCAAGCGGCATTGTACCACCTTCAAACTTGTCGACATTATTATTTAAAACATAATTCATTTTGTCAATTGTTTGATTCATACCACCACCATATTTTAATGGTTGAAGTTTAGAAATTCATTTACTAGCCATATAAACAACACCAAGTCCTGTTGGACCTAGTAGTTTATGACAACTGAATGCAACAAAGTCAATGCCACATTTAGCATCGATTTTGTGGTGAGGAATATATTGAGCGGCATCCATTACCATAATTATTTTTGGATTAATTTTCTTTGCGCGTTTGACAAGTGTTACATAATCAATATCATTTCCAATGATATTACTGCTTCCTGCAAAAGCAAGGATTCTTGTCTTTTTTGTTATTGATTTTAAGAATGTTTGAGCAGTTGGAACAATGTCTTGTGGCAAGTATTTTAATTTGAATTTTCCTTGTCTAGCCAATTTAATTCAAGGAAGCAAATTGGATGCATGTTCTAGTTTTGAGATAAGAACTTCTTCATCTTTTTTAATAAAAGGTACCAAACCGTTAGCAATAAGGTTTAAACCTTCAGTTGCACCTGATGTAAAAACAATGTTATCACCAGATGTATTAAATAATGCTCCGGTTTGATCTCTTATTTGTCTTACTTTTGCTGTAGTTTTGAATGCAATAGCTGAATCGCTATTGTGTGTATTGGTTCCATAGTTAATGTAGTAATTAGCTTCAGCGTCAATTACTGATTGTGGTTTTAGCGAAGTAGCAGCTGAATCAAAATATAAGTAATTTTGATGTTTCCTTAATCACGGAAAATCTTTTCTATATTTATGCATATTTGCCTCCAATTAATTTGTTAATTTCTTTGTTTATAGAGATTCTGTTTTTCGTTAAATAAGGAGATAAGTCATTGATAAAACTTTTTATCAAGAATTGATATGCTTGCAAATTATTTAAACCTTTTGTGTTTAAATAAAAGATTATTTCAGGATCAACTTGTCCAATATTAACAGTGTGCTTAGCATTTATGTCATCGATATTGATATCTAAGCATGGTAATGCTTGGATTGATGATTCACTGTCAAATAATAAACCATCAATAAGTTGATTAATTGCGTTCTTGTGAGTTTTCTTATTGCAACAAGAAACACAATTAATTTGAACATTCGATTTGTTGTTAGCTAATGTTTTAACATGAATGTTAGAAACAGATTTATCATCTTTATGATCGATGTTGATATTAATTTTTTTGTTTTTGCCGTTTGCTAGGATTAACCCGTAGATATTAATTAAATTATTGTTGTTAACAACAATGTTTATATTTTTTTCTAAATTTTTATCCTCATTAGCAACAAAATAAATATTAACCTTTTGATTGTTTTTAAGGTTGATATTCTCTACATTGCTAATGTTTTTTAGAAAAATATTAGAATACATCTTTTAGGCTATCAATGTCAACTTTTTTAGTTGATTTTGTATAGCTTTTAAAACCTTTCTTTAGAGCAACAAACAGTTTATTGCCATTTCCTGTCTCGACTATGCTATTGTTTGCAATAGTTATGTATTTTGTTGGTTTGATTTGCTTTAGCAATTGTTCTTGGTGAGAAACCAAAAGAATAATCTTTTTTCCTTTAATTTTATTTAGTTCGTTAGCAATAATTTTAAGACTGTCGATATCGCATCCAGAGTCAACTTCGTCTAAAAGAAGAACTTTGTTCTTCATTAAAAACATTTGAACTAATTCGTTCTTTTTCTTTTGACCACCAGAAAAATTAACGTTATTGCTTCTTTTTAATAAGCTTAAATCCAGATTTAACTCACTAAATTTAGGAGTAACCAAGTTGTGTAGCGAAATCGGATCAATTTTCTTATCAGAATGTGCGTTGGCAATTATTTTGTATAAATCAACTAGCTTAACACCCTCTAGTTCGGTTGGACTTTGTGCCAAATAGAAAAAACCTAATTTAGCCATTTGGTCTGTCGTCAAATTATTAACTAATTTGCCATCATATTTAATGGCACCTTTAGTTATCTTAAATGCGTAATGACGCATTAGTGTTTTCAAAAAACTACTTTTTCCAGCACCGTTTGGGCCAATGATGGCAACAACATCACCAGCCTTAGCGGTTAAGCTCATATTTTTCAATAGTGTGTTTCCATCAACACTTATTGTCAAATTAGATATTTCAAGCTTATTATTTTTTTTCATAAATATTATTTATCTAATTATAATATTAATATAAATATTTATTGTCGAGATATTTGTTTTATGAAGTTAAAGAAAATAATTATGTCTGCTAGTGCTGTTATAGCAGGCTCAGGCATGATTACAACATTATTAACATCCTGTGGAGCTGCTTCTATTGATGATGAACTAAAGATTGATCTACAATCTGATGGTACATTATCTAAGCTTGATAAGCTTGGTTATAAGAATGCAGTTAAAAATGCGCTACTTAGGTCATCAAGTTGAGCAACATTCAAACAAGCTCTATCTGATGAAATTGTTTATAAATGATACACAGACCGAGCGGCTGCAAAAAATAAAAAAGACAAAAACACTTCATTTAGAAACTTCTTAGACGAAGCAGAATACAACGTTAACAAAGACTACGATAACTTAGTTAATGATCTTAAAGCTGAGTACGGTAATAATTACAAATTCTACTTACAAAACCAATACCTTTCAGTTAATGGTGGAACTGAAGAAACATATAAACACGTCAAAATGGTTGAAAAAGTTGTTTCAGAATTTAAAAGCAACGTTTTCGCATACAACTATTTTGGAATGGCAAGTGGTGATATCAATAAAACACTACCAAGTTTCTTTACTAATGTAAATACCTCTGTGACTCCCGAAACATTAAACAACGATAGCAATTGAGCCAAAATTGGTTTCTATGCTAAAGTAAATCCAAGTTTTGCTGTTGAAGATTTTTCTGATCCAAATAAATTAGCTAAAAACCCTGATGGTGATTATGCAACAATTCAAAGTTATGTATTTGATCGTTGATTTGAAACAGAAAAGCCTTTCTTTTCTGCAGCTGCACTATTTAAATATTCAGCTCCTAAAAGTGCTGAATCATTAGACAAAGTTTACAACAGCACTAAGACTACCATCCCTGATGAGCCTAATGAAGCCTTCCCATATTTTGGTGGAATCTTTGATTCAACATCAACAGCAACAGGTGCTAAAGCTTATGCAAAGTGGTTCGAAGCATTCAACAAGGGTGAATTCCATGATGCTGGTATGTATACTTCAAGTTCATCATCAGCTGTTCCAGATACATACAATGGAACTATTTCAATTCCTACTGAATATACAGAAGATAGCCAAACATTGTTATTGAGTTATGCAACCAAGATGATTGCTGGTGATTCTAACACATTATATGTGCCATATGCAATCTCAGCAGCTAGTCTATACAACCAAATGTTTGGTAATGGCAGAGCATTATTGAACACTATAACACAAGGAACAATCACACAAAACCTTCAAGGTAAGAAGACATTCTTTGATGATGATACAACAATTTTAAGCAACTTTATGTATTCGTCATTGCCAAGTACCATAACATCGTATATTGATTTATCAACTGTATATGGTAGCGTTGAGCAACAAGGCCCAGGTGGTATTTATCATTGTCCAATATTTAAAGAAAACAGTGACTTTGATTTCTTTTATGGTTCTGAAATGAAATCTGGTGTTAGATATGTAACAAGCAACGTTCAAGTTGAATTAACCCCTAGTGGTGGTGAAACAGTTCAACAAACAACTCAACCATGAGTCTTTGAACTAAACGAGTCAGGCATGCATGCTCAAACTATTGATGGATATGAGTATGTAACTAGAGAAGGCACAGATGATCCACAAGAAGCACTTAAACGTGTATTAATGTACAGATTGCTTGAACAAAAAGCTGGTTATGATGATGGAATGATTTCTGCATCTGTTCTTGGATCAAGTGGTGATCTATCAACATATTTCACAAACAATTATGTAAACATAATTCTTGAAATGGCATCTAGCGATGACTACAACATTTTTGTTCCAATTGATAAGATTGATCCAAGTAAATCAGAAATATCTAACTTCTTAACTACTGTTCTTGATGAACAGAAGTTTGGTGTTGTTTTAGCACAACTAAAGGATTACTTAGATAAAACAAAAGAAATCGATACCGCTAAAAAATTGCAAGATGCAATAATTGCTTTAAATGAAAAGATCTATTCTTATAGATCTGAACAAATAACAAACGCTACATTAGAAAAAGATGTTTCACAAACAATTTATTCTAATGGTTTGTTAGCACCTATTCCACTTTCATACGCATCAAAGAATGATCAAACGCATTACTATACTGTTGTCACAATCGTCTTACCAACTGATTGAACTGAAGACAAAGTTACAACTTCTGCTATAAACTCATTAATTGCTAGCTTAAAAAGCAATGAATTTGTTACAAAGGTTAATAGTATTGCTGTTGATGGTACAAACGCATTTAGTCCACAAATTGCTAACGCAAAGAATGTACTAAGTAATAGATATTGGTATGCTTCTCCTCTAATAGACAAAATGATGTATACATACATGGGTTCCAATGATTTAGCCAACCAAATCAGACTAAGTGTCTATAAATCATATGAAGAAATCGATTTGGGTTCAGGTTGTAAATTGGCTGATATCACTAAAGAAGGTGAAGATTCAAGTGCTTGACGAGCAATTGCTTCTACATATTACTCAAGCAAATTATTAACTGACTCAAAAAATATTTCATCATACATGACTTATGATGATAATACCGATTTCTTCTCAGTTATGAAAAGTAACTACACTAAGTACTTAACTGACAAAACAAACGACAATGGTGAATATTGCGATGATGAAGTAAACCGTCAAGCTTTCCTAATTTCATTAGTATATTTAGCTAAGAACAATTTTGAAAACTTCTATAAAGCACTTAATACAAAGATAGCTGATAACGAAAAAGCTTTCGTTGGTTATCTAGCTAAATATAATACTGAAAGTTCATATATTACCAAACCAGAAGATAAAACAACTGTTTTAAAAGATGTTTATGGTTGGACAAACCAGATTGATAACTTGTACGATAGGTATGATATGGCTGGTACAAATAGCCAAAATGTTTCAGCAACAAAACGTTATGACTATACACAATTCTGAAATGTTGTTTATGACAATACTACAAAAAACAGCCTTGCTGGTTTCTTAGGCCTTCAAACTCAAAAGAATAACTCATTGAGTGTTAACTCTGATCTTGAATCTGCTGCATTTGCTAATTTTGCTAAAGCAACTTATCAATCTGATACTATGGACAATGGTTCATTGTTTGCTTGAGCTAATCCTGAATCAAAGAAGGATGAATTTACAATTCAAGATGTAGAATGAAATGAAAATAAAATCACTAATAAAATGGTTAATAATGTCTTACCAACATCTAAGAAGTTAGCTCGCCAGATATCTATTTGTTCACAAATAAACGACTTGAAAGACATTGCTATATCTCTTGATGAAGTGCTAATGAACAAATCTACTGTTTTCCACACTATTGGTGAAGGAACAGAACCAATCACTGATAAAAATGATCCTGTTACTGAAATTAAGTGAAAAATGCTTAATGAATTAATCAAAACTGATGATACAACACATGAAGCAACTCACACAAATTGATTTGAAAGAGTAGAAGATGTTGAATTACACACCACCGCTAGCCTTACTAAGGCTAAATATTGCTTTGAATCAGGTGCTGATGGTTACAAACTTTACATGACACAAATAAACAAGTCAGATGTAACATACAAGTTACTAACCCCAACATTTGCTAACAGCACATGAACAATGGCTGAAGATTCACCATTATCAATACAAGAGTTCTGATATATCTTCTGTAAGATTGCAATGGAATCATCTAACGAGACTCAAGCTATTAATGATGCAGTTAAGCAAACTCTTGGTTCTGATAAACTAGAAGTTTATGATGCTCAATTGTATAACCAATTTAGTTCAGTTTGAATTAAAGACTGGGAAAAGAAACCAATTGGTTCATAATTGATAAATAAAAAAGTAGGTTGTGCCTACTTTTTTTATTTTACCTACTATTTCTTAGCAGCTTTTTGACCTGTTCTAGCAGCAACTACTTCATCAACTACACTCTTTGGTGCTTGAGCATAGTGGCTAAATTGCATAACGTAGTTTCCACGGCCTTGAGTGAATGATCTAAGGTCAGTTGCATAACCGAACATGTTCTTTAATGGAATTTTTGCTCTAATCATTTGAGCAGCTGCTCTTTGTTCTGTAGATTCGATTGTTCCTCTACGAGAACTAATGTCACCCATTGCATCACCAAGATATTGATCAGGAACTACAACGTCAACTGACATTATTGGTTCTAGCAATACTAGACCACATTTCTTAGCAGCTTCTTTTAAACATAAGCTAGCAGCAACCTTGAAAGCCATTTCTGATGAGTCAACTTCGTGGTATGAACCATCAAATACTGTAGCTTTAATATCCATTAATGGATAACCAGCTAATGGACCAGCTTTCATTGCTTCTTGGATACCTTGGTCAATTGGTTTAATAAATTCACGAGGAATTTTACCACCAACTATATCGTTAACAAATTCATAACCTTTGTCTTTGTTAGGTTCGAATCTTACTCAACAGTGACCATATTGACCGTGACCACCAGATTGCTTAATGTATTTACCTTCAGCTTCACCAGTCTTAGTAAATGTTTCACGGTATGATACTTGCGGTGCACCTGCATTTACATCAACCTTGAATTCTCTTTTCATACGGTCAACGATAATTTGTAAGTGTAATTCACCCATTCCGGAAATAATACATTGACCAGTTTCATGATCAGTATAAGTTCTGAATGTTGGGTCTTCTTCAGCAAGTTTTTGCAAAGCAATACCCATTTTTTCTTGGTCAGCTTTTGTTTTTGGTTCAACAGCTAATGAAATTACTGGTTCAGCAAATTTCATTGATTCAAGTTTAACATCAACGCTTTCATCACATAGTGTGTCACCAGTTGTTGTTGATTTTAGACCAACTACGGCACAAATATCACCAGCACAGATATCAGGAATTTCATTTCTGTTGTTTGAGTGCATCTTTATTAAACGAGATACACGTTCCTTGATACCACGCTTAGAGTTTATTACATAACTACCAGCGTTTAAGTGACCTGAATATAGTCTAATGAAGGTAATTCTACCAACGAATGGATCTGTAGCAACTTTGAATGCTAAAGCAACGAACTTATCATTATCGTTGTTTGTTAATTCTAATTCTTTACCTGTTTCTTCATCTTTAACTTTAATTGATGGACAATCAAGTGGAGATGGCAGATAATCAACAACAGCATCCAAAACGGCTTTAACACCTTTGTTTTTGAATGATGTTCCACATAATACTGGGTGGAATTGAGAAGTTAGTGTACCTTTTCTAATACACATTTTTAATTCTTGTTCAGTTAATTCTTGACCATTTAGGTATTTTTCCATACACTTTTCGTCATAGTTAACTACTTCTTCAACTAGGATTTGTCTAAAGTGTTTTGCTTTTTCTAACAAATCAGCAGGAATTTCTGCAATTTTGTAGTCTTCTTCTGGTTTACCATCGAACATTCTACATTTCATTGTTACTAAGTCAATAGTTCCAATGAAGTTAGCTTCTGCTCCAATAGGATATTGGATCGCTACACCTTTTGCGCCTAGATTCTTTTTAATAGATTCTAGACACATTTCAAAGTCAGCACCAACTTTATCCATCTTATTACAATAAACAATTCTTGGTACTTTATATTCACTTGCTTGTCTTCAAACTGTTTCAGTTTGAGGTTCAACACCCTGTTGACTATCTAAAACTGTAACAGCACCATCAAGTACTCTTAATGATCTTTCTACTTCTACTGTAAAGTCTA
>JAKSVS010000014.1 GCA_024407815.1 Mycoplasmoidaceae bacterium | reverse complement strand
GAAGAAAAATGCGATTACTGCTAACATAATGAGACATTTTGTTCCTTGGGACATTTTATGTTCCTCCTTTTAAAAATTATACGATTCTCACCGTACATAAAAATTATAAACGAAAGGAATAAATATTAAAAATGACAATTTGGAATATTAAATATTCTAAACAGTCATTATTGACAATCGTTATTATTTAGAAATATTTATTGACTAAACTTTTGTTAGTGATTTAAAATTATAACTAGTTATAATTAATATTCCGTTGAATTTTGGAGGTAAAGTTATTGGAACTTGAATGTTATAGAAATTATCTCGCCATAGTAGAAGCAGGAAGCTTCTCTGGAGCTGCTGAAATAGTCAAAATGACTCAACCAGCTTTAAGCAAACAACTCAAAATTTTAGAAAGTCAATACGGAACAAAACTTATCATTACCAACAGAGGCAACAGAAAGTTAACCTTAACCGAAGCCGGTAAATTATTCTACCAAAAAGCCAAATACATTTGTTCTATAGAAGAATCAATACATCACGAAATCCAAGAAATCACCGATGGCACTTCTGGAACTTTAAGAATAAGCGTTGCCAATTCAAGAGCAAAACTTTTAATAACTAATGCGCTTAAAGACTTTTCAAAGCTTTATCCGCAAGTAAACTATGAAATCTATGAAGGTGGAATAACTGACCAAGCCCAACAAATTTTAAGTGGTATTACGGAATTAGGTATTCTAAGTGTTCCTGTAACACATGAAGATAGTTTTGAAATTCTCTTCCGACGTAGGGAAGAATTGACCATTGTATATCACAAGGATAGCAAATGGTTCGATGAAAGCGACGAAATCTCCATTCAATCTTTGCAAGGAATACCGTTAAGCACTTCAGCAGGTTGCTACAATTTATTAAAAAACTATTGTTCCATTAATGGTCTAACTCCACAAATCCTAAGTGTTAGTTCAACCCGCCACACAGCTCTTCAATGGGCTCGTGAAAAATCAGCAGTAGCAATAGTACCTGCTGAGCCCAATGAATTTTTGGGGCATTCACTGATATCTAAACCAATACTGGACCCCGATATCAATCTTTGCAAAACTATTGTTAAAGCTGCAGACAAACCTCTCTCCCCGGTTGCACAAAAATTCGTTGAATTCTATGCTCAAAACCGTGCTTATGATCAAGCAAACGAATTAAAAACTATATAAAAAACAAAACTGTACAGAAACGATTTCTACATCGCTTTTGTACAGTTTTTTTATAATCGTTGAATGGAATTTATCAACATCATAATAGTTCCCAAAGTTACTATTATGAGTGTCAATTTACGGAAAAGTTCTTGACTTAGCTTTTTAGCGCAACGTTCGCCCAAGAATACACCAACTAAATTTGCAGGAACCAAATAATAGAATACAGTCCAATCTTCTACAAAATTGTAAGCTCCTGTAAAGAAATATGTTATTGCCGTACTAAGCAAAGTAAACCCAAAAATCCAAGTCATATTGGAACGCATCAAAGTTTTTTCCATATCTTCATTGAGAAAATATAAAACAATGGGAGGGCCACTCACCGATGTCGATGCCCCAAAAAAGCCTGATACAATACCACAACCTAAACGTCCAAGAGTTTGTTTTTTTATTACAAA
>JAKSVS010000013.1 GCA_024407815.1 Mycoplasmoidaceae bacterium | reverse complement strand
TCATATTGATTTAATTTATTGAATTTAGCGATAATGGCCCTAGCCGTTGCGTTTTTATCGCCTGTTTGCATTACTAACGTATAAACAATTTTTGCTAAGTCTCTTTCTGAAATATTTGTAGTTGGAATAATTTGTCTTACATTAAGGTTGCCATCGGTCAAAGTGCCTGTTTTGTCTAAACACAAAATATCAGCTCTAGCTAACATTTCAATACAGTACATGTCTTGTGTAAGAGTATTTTGTTTAGCTAAACGAATTACACCAACCGCCAATGTAACAGAGGTTAGAAGATACATACCAATAGGAATCATTGCGACTAAAGAACCGGAAATACTTCCTATTGTAGATTGGAAAACTGAACCAGTCATATTTTCAAATCCTGGCCAATGTAATTTTCCTTCGTATACTAAACCTAAACCAACTGCTAACAAAATAACAAAGAAGCCGATAACTTTAAAAATACCTTTGATAGACATAAGTATTTCAGATTTAGCTTTTTTGAACTTTTTAGCTTTTGATTGAAGCTTTTCGGCGTAATTGGCTTTACCTAATTGTTCAACTCTATAAAATGCACAACCTGATGTAGCAAAAGAGCCAGAATAAACAGAGTCGCCTACATTCTTTAAAATGTTAACCGGTTCACCTGTTAATAATGACTCATTAACCTCAATAAATCCCTTAACAATCGACCCGTCACATACTATTTGGCTACCTTGTCTTAATTCTATGAGATCAGATAAAACAATTTGATCAGCAGTAATTGAGAGTAATTTTCCATCTCTAAGAACTGTAACTTTTGGGGCAGAAACAACTTTTAATTTATCTAGCAATTTTCTTGCACGGATGTCTTGATATAAACCAATTGAAATATTGGCTAATAAAATTACCAAGAAAGCAAATGATGTGATGCTGATTTTTGCAACAATCATAAGTGCAGCAATTGCAAAAAGTAAAAGGTTCCAGAAATTAACAACATTTTCGTAAATAATTTTAAAATACGATTTAGTAACGTGTTTTCCGGTTTTATTAATTAAATTATTTTGTTGTCTATCTAAAACTTGAAGGCTTGTTAAACCGTTGTCCACATCAAGTGGGAACTGTTCATTATTTCCAGTGGTCTTTTTAACGCGAACGTGTTTAAACATATACAACTAACCTAAAGTTTTTAAACTTTGTGAATAAAGTATAACAAAAATTATACAGTGTACAATTACTATTTACGCTTTTCTTTGAAAAAGTTACTCATCATTTTTCCGCATTCTTCTTGAAGAATGCCGCCGAGGATCTCAGGATGATGATTTATATTTTTAACTTCGAATAACGAAAAGGAACTGCCTAAGGCGCCACCTTTTAAATCGCATGCACCATAAACAATTCTTTTGATTCTGGTCCAGAGTAAAGTGCCAGCACACATTGAACAAGGTTCAATAGTAACGTATATTGTACAATCTTCGAGTCTCCAACTGCCCAATTTTTTGCAAGCTTTTCTAATTGCGTTAATTTCAGCATGACTTGTTGGATCATTGCTCTTTTCTCTTAGATTATGACCGCGAGCGATAACCTTGTTATCTTTTACAATAATTGCACCTACTGGAACTTCGTCTAAAGATGCAGATTTTACTGCTTCTTTAATTGCTAGGGACATGAACTTTTCATCAATAGATTTCATATTTTAAAACCATCGCACATAATCTGATCTTCTTAAGGCTGCTGCATTCCTGCCCTG
>JAKSVS010000012.1 GCA_024407815.1 Mycoplasmoidaceae bacterium | reverse complement strand
AAAAAATGAGCTCTTTTCAGAGATTAAAGAAGGCGTATTAATTACTGAACTTCAAGGCTTACATTCAGGTATGAATTCTCAGTCTGGAAATTTCTCGCTTCCATGTGGTGGGTTTATGATTAGGGATGGTAAACTTGCCGAGCCAGTTGCTCTAATTACAGTTGCTGATAATTTAGTTAATATGTTCTCTAACATTAAAGGTTTATCAAAAGAAACTGAATTGGTTATCAGAACTACAACTGAGTGTCCATATATTTATATAAGCAAAATGTCTATCAGTGGAAAATAATAGACAAAATTTAATTTTCAATATAAAATTTTGACAAGAGAGGTAAACAACGATGAAATTAATATTAAAAATATTTAATATGATTTATTTAGTATTTGCTGCTGTTGCAATTACTTGTTTTTGCACAAGACCATACATAGAAATTAAAGGTGGTTATAAAGTGCAAGGTGAACAAATAGCTGAATTTTTGCCACCAGAAATCGAAGATTATTTAACCAAAGATGAAATTAAAAATATTATTGATTCTCAAGAAGTAAAAGTTAATTTAGATATTTCTGTTCCAGCAAAAATTGTCTTTAATTATAAAGACAAAGAAACCACAACCAACACAATTAATGAAATGATTAATGCAACAGTTGATGGCACAATGAAAGAACTTAGACCAACTATTCATGACTTAGCCGTTGCCATTTCTAAAAAAGTTGCCAACTCCTTAATTTACCAAGCTATTAAAGAATATACTGAAAAATACAAAATTGATGATCCTCAATATACAGATACAGCAGTAGCTCTTGAAGAAGCGGGTATTGATGCAGGATATATTGAAAACTTTACTGAAGAAGTCTATGCAACATTGCAAACCGAAGACGCAACAATTGATTCTGTTATGGTTGTTGTTGATAGCAAATTGGTCGATGTTGTTGCAAAACTCGAAAACGCCGGTGTTATCGAAGAAGGTTCAGGACTAACACTAGGTAATGAAACTAGCGAACAAATTAAAGAACAAATGACAGAAACATTTAAAGCAATGAATATCTGTGACGAAGATGGAAATATTACTGATATTGATAAAGCAATGGAAAGTTTACTTGCCGGCCTTTTAGATAATTTAATTCAAGATGGTAGTGAGCCTAAACCAGAGCCAGAACCAGCACCTGAAGGTGAACCAGTTCCAGAAGAAGAACCAAAAGGAGATACAAAACTTATCCTTAGAGATGAACCAGCTAAAGAAGACGTTGAGGAAGCAGAAGACGAACTTACACAAAAAGTACGTAAATTAATCGATAAATATATTGCTCAAATTGATATTCCTAGTTATGTAACTGAATATGGTTTGTATATTTTCCTAGCTACATTATTCTTAATGTTACCATGGGCATTATTATTAATTGTTTCTCTAATTAGAATAATTAGACCAAAGAAATGTTGGGTCAAACCTTGGTTCGTTTATGTATTTGCATTTGAACAATTACTTCTTGGTGTTGTATTAACAATTGCAACAACTTATTTCTTACCACAAATTGCTGGAATTATTCCTCTTGGAGATCTTGCTGATGTTCTCTCAAGCTTAACTCTTTCTGTTCAAACATCATCATTCATTCCATCAATTCTTTACTTGGTAATGATTCCAGTTGGAATTGTCTATGCAGTGTTTGCACACAAAGTTAAAAAACAATACAAAGAAGATAAAAAAGCAAAAAAGGCTGCAAAAGCTGCTTAATTAATCTTTAGATTAAA
>JAKSVS010000011.1 GCA_024407815.1 Mycoplasmoidaceae bacterium | reverse complement strand
TTTTTTGCTTCATCTTCTATTCTGTGGGGCATTATTTGTGGTTATATAGCTTCCATCGTAATGAGCTTTACCCTTCCTACAACTGGTGTTACTGCTAAAGGTGTTGCTTATACCAAAGCTTGGGTTATCAACTGGGATAAAGTTGCTAGCTCCAGTTGGTTTGAAGTTCCTGCATTGATGCCTGTTGATTTAGTTTTTGATATGCGTGCAATCGTTCCTGTTGCCATTATGTTTATCGTTACCGCGGTCGAAACCGTAGGTGATATCTCTGGCGTAATGGAAGGCGGTATGGGTCGCGAAGCAACTGATAAGGAACTTGCTGGTGGTGTTATGTGCGACGGCTTGGGTTCTACCTTTGCTGCAATTTTCGGTGTTTTGCCTAACACTTCTTTCAGCCAAAACGTAGGTTTGGTTGCTATGACAAAAGTAGTTAACCGTTTTGCTTTGGCATGTGGTGCTGTAATTTTGATTCTTTGTGGTTTGATTCCTAAACTTGGTGCATTGATTTCCATTATGCCCCAATCAGTTTTAGGCGGCGCTGCAGTAATGATGTTCTCTTCCATCGTAGTTAGTGGTATTCAATTGGTAACGAAGGAACCTTTAACTCAACGTAATTTGACCATCATTTCCGTGTCCTTGGGTGTTGGTTATGGTATGGGTGCTACTCCGGCTATCTTAAATGCTCTGCCCGATTTGGCAAAATTAATTTTCGGTGGTTCCGGTATCGTACCGGCTGCAATTGTAGCAATCTTCTTGAACATCATTCTTCCTCAAGAACAAAAATAATATTAGCTTTGCTAAAATATCAAAATTGGCTTGGAAGTTTCTCCAAGCCAATTTTTTATCATTCGTTGTATTTTGAAAAAAATAACGCTTGCTTAAAAATATACGATACATTAAAATAGTATTGTCAGAATTATATTAAATATTCAGGGAAGAGGTTATTGTTATGAAAGTGAAATTAGTTGCATTAGGAGTTGGCTTTTGTCTTTTAGGTATCATGCTTGGTTGTGGAAATGATAAACCGCAAGCTAAAAATGATGTTCAAAAAATTACCGTTTTTGCTGCTGCTTCTATGACGGAATCTCTAAAAGAATTGGGCGATAAGTACATGGCTGAAAATAAAAATGTAAAAATCGTTTATAATTTCGATTCCTCCGGAACTTTGAAAACTCAAATTCAAGAAGGGGCAACTTGTGATATTTTTATTTCTGCTGGTCAAAAACAAATGAATCAGCTTGATGTAAAGGCGGGAGAAAAGTTTAATCCTAAAAAGCTAGATTTTATTTTAGAAGGTTCTCGCTTTAATATTCTTGAAAATAAAGTGGCTTTGGTTGTTCCAAAAAAGAATGCTAAAAACATAAAATCTTATGACGATTTGGTAAATAAATTAAAAAATGATAAAATTTTATTGGCAATGGGGAATTCGGACGTTCCCGTTGGACAATACACCTTGAAAATTTTCGATTTCTATAAATTGGATGAAAAAGCTTTGGCAAAAGCTGGAAAAATTACCTATGGTTCCAATGTTAAAGAAGTAACCACTCAAGTTGTTGAAGGTGTGGTTGATGCTGGCATTATCTACCAAACTGATGCAGCTAGTGCTAAACTTGATGTTGTAGATACTGCAACTAAAGAAATGTGTGGCCAGGTAATTTATCCTGCTGCTATTATAAAACAATCTAAAAATCAAGCAGAAGCTAAAAAATATCTTGATTTCTTGAAAACAGATGCAGCTGGAGCAGTATTTAAGAAAATAGGATTTACTCCAGTTAAATAAATTATTAATCATACGGAGATGAAAATAAATTGGACTTATTCCCTTTGTGGAACTCAATTCGCATAGCAATTATTAGTACAATTATTGTCTTTTTTATTGGCATTTGGTCTGCTTATTATATTTCTAAAGCACCAAAAGCGATAAAAGGATTACTGGATGTGCTTTTGACCTTGCCGTTGGTATTGCCTCCCACAGTTGTTGGTTATTTGCTATTGAGAATTCTTGGACCACAACG
>JAKSVS010000010.1 GCA_024407815.1 Mycoplasmoidaceae bacterium | reverse complement strand
ATAAATAACAGTTAAAAACAGTTAAAGTTGGTGAAATAATTACAAAGAATATAACGGTGGTGATTAATGTTGCTAACAATCTATATTTAACGTTTCCTGTATATGTTTGATTAGGAACCTTAAATAAGTTAGCAAACCATCTTCCAATATCGGTAAGTGGTATAAAGTTAGAAATAACAAGCGATAATACTAGGGCAATACCGAAGTTAATTCCAAAGTTTACCCAGTCGATTGTATTAAAATTGATAGTTAAAACGCCGGAATCAAGGTTAGATTGTGCAGTAATAGCTGAGGCTAAGCATAAAAAGAATGAGACAGGGATGTCACAAACAAGGCTATAAATAAATGTTGCGAGTCTAAATTTCTTTGTCATTTTTATCTTATTTTCATAGCTGAAGCAAAGGCCCAAGTAAGGTTATAACCTCCACATGGTCCATCAACATCAACTAACTCTCCAATTATATAAACGTTTTCTTCGCGTTTTGACTCCATATTTTCATCAATTTCGGAAGGTAAAATCCCTCCAACTGTGACTTGTGAAAATTCGAATCCGTAAGATTTATCAAACTCAAATTCTAAGTTTTTAATAGCTGCTAAAATTTTGTCTTCTTTTTCAAATCTTCCGATTAAATATGCAGAGATTTTTGGATTGATGAAAGCTTGCATAAATTCAGAAAATGTGTGGGTTTTGCGGTAGTTTTTGAGAAATTCCTCAGAAAATTCTGGAAGTAAGTCAAGACTAATTTTGTAGTTTAAAGATTCATTTCTAGCAATGACAGACATAGTGTTAAAAATGACAATTCCAGACAATCCGTGATCCTTAAAAAGTACTTCGCCAGCTTCCTCATGAATTAATTTCCCGTTGTTTAAAAGTTTGACGTTAGCTTTGCATCTAATTCCATCAATAATTTTTGTTTTTTCTTTGGTGAAAAGTGGTGAAAGACCAGCATTTAAAGGTGCAATTTTGTAGCCGTGTTTCTCTAAAATTTTAATAATAGAACCATCACTTCCAAGTTTTGGAGAAGACTTAAGTCCGCCAGCTAAAATTAACTTATCAAATTTGTATGAATTTTTGTTTGTTTTTAACTCGGTTTTTGAGTAGTCAATAACCTCTTCTTCAACATTAATTTTTATACCTAATTTTCTGCATTCATTTAAGAGCGCTTCTCTGACAGAAATTGCAGACTCACTAACAGGGTAAGCAAGGTCACCATTTAACTTAGTTTGAATAGAGATTGAATCAAAAAAATATCTATAGTCATAACCTTCGATAATGGCCTTTGCAAAATCAGAATTTTTGTAGTTGTTAAAATCTATTTTTGCATTGCCTAAATTGCATTTTCCATTACCAGTAGCAAGAATCTTTTTAAGAGGTTTATCCAAATGCTCAATAATTAAAACATCGTCATTTTTGTTGTGACGTTTGTAATTGATTGCTGCGGTTACTCCTGAAGCTCCTGCTCCGACTACAATAACTTTCATGCGATAGAGTTTATCATATTATTTAACATAATTAAAATTATTTCGGTATAATATTCACACGCCCCAATAGCGCAACTGGATAGAGCATCAGACTTCGAATCTGGGGGTTGAGGGTTCAAATCCTTCTTGGGGCTCCATAAAGTTATGAGATATAAATGTGTTATATTTGATTTAGATGGAACTGTTCTTGAGTCACTTCAAGGCATTTTAGATGCTGTTAATATGTCGTTTAAGCAGTTAGGTTTTAATGTTGAAAGAACCTATGAAGAGGCTAGATATTTTATAGGGGCAGGTGCTATCGAGTTCGCAAGACGTGCTATGAAAGGCCAAAATATTCCTATCGATCGCGAAAAGGATGTCATGGACACATTTCTTGTTAATTATGCTAAAACTCAAGCTGAAGTCACTAAACCTTTCAAAGGAATTCCGGAGTTATTTAATGAATTAAGAAAAAATGGAATTAAAGTTTGTATTGCTTCAAATAAGCCACAAATGCTTCTTGAACCAGTATTAAAACAGTTGTTTCCTAACTTCAAATTTGATATAGCCTATGGTCAAAGGCCAAATAAACCTGAAAAACCAGATCCATTTATCATCTTTGAAATATTTAAAGAATTAGATGTTAATCCTAATGATTGTGTTTATGTTGGTGATTCGCAATACGATATGGAAACGGCTAGGAATGCTGGTATTGATTCTGTAATTGTAAGGTATGGATACGGTTTTTACGATAAACCATGGATAAAAAAAGCTACCTACATTGCAGATAGCGTTAATGATTTGAAGAAGTTGCTTAACTAAGCAGCTTTTTCTTTTTGTATTTCACCAGCTTTTGAAAGCGCGATTTTAGTAATAACTGGACCCAATAACTCATACACTATCGTAGCGGTTAAGATGACAGCTAGTATTAGTGATGCTTCTTTTTGGTATCCTAAATTTGAGAATGTTTGATTAGCGGTGGTGGCAAGACCGATAGCAACACCTGCTTGTGGGAATAAAGTAAATCCTA
>JAKSVS010000001.1 GCA_024407815.1 Mycoplasmoidaceae bacterium | reverse complement strand
TCTTCCCCACCCGCAAGGGTGATAAGAATCGTTGTAGACTACAACGTTGATAGGGTAGAGGTGTAAATGCTGTAAGGCATTAAGCTGACTACTACTAATAATTCGAAAGACTTAATTAAAATAGACTAATCACTATTCAACGATTAGATCATAAAAATATTTGTGAAAGATATTGTTGGTTTTATAAAACTTACAAGGACATTGCCAAATTTGCAGCGTTCATATTGTAGGGGAAATACCTGTTACCATACCGAACACAGAAGTCAAGCCCTATGAAGTCGAATGTACCCGCTGAGGAGAATAGAAAGACGTTGCTTTAATGGAAAAACTAAGGGGAAACTCTTAGTTTTTTCATTTGGTTATATTAACTGCAACGCTTTTTGCATGACTGGATTAATTGAACTGTATACATTTTGTATACGGTTGACATATTTTGATTCTCATATTTATATTTCCACTTTTTCTGATTTATAAAAGACCCAAATAAGGGTCTTTTTTTCTTATTCCACTTGTTTTAAACTCAATGGTTTAGCCAAGAATAAGTTATCTATTGATATACATCTAGATAAAGCAACATAAATTAATCTTGGAGTAAGGTTGCTTTTATCTATTGATGGATCGAAGATAACATTAGCGAATGTTTTCCCTTGGGCTTTATGAATAGTTAGCCCATAGACTAACTTAATGGGGTATTGTTTAAATAACCCAGTATATTCATCTTCTACTATTGCTCCTAATATTAGTTTAGGAGCTTTATTTACTTGGTGGCTAAGATTATATTTATGTAATCTTACTAGTTTGTTGGTCCTATTTACTCTACATACTACTTCTTCTGGACTATAGCACCTTACTACTATCCCCATATCTCCATTAACAAACCTTCTAGGTTTGTTACTGGTTTGTTTGTCATTCTTGATAAACATTATTTGGGCATTAGGTTTAATTGTTAATAACAAACTGGCAGGTAAATCTGTTTGTTTTAGTTTCTTATGTTTTATTGCTGATCTTATCTCATTATCATAATAAGCAGGAATAACTACTTCTTTTCCTGGTAATAATTTAAGACATTGGTTATTAGTTTTATCTACTAACCTGTTGGTAGCAAATAATCTTACTGTATCTTTAATTCTATTTGTTTTAATTACTCGCTTATTAAAGTAAGCTATTACTTGTTTTAAATTTCTCTTATATCTTAAATTATTAAGCATTTGGACATATTGTTTATCTTGTTTAGCTCTTAAAGAGGTAGTTAGCTTACATTTAACAAAGTTAGCTAACTGCCATGAAGGATGTTCATAAGCATATCCAGTACTTGTTTTATACTTCTTTATTAATATCTTCTTTTCTTTATCAGTTATTATTGGTGGTAACTGATAAAAATCCCCACTAACTATTAGTTGGATGGGGTGTTTGCGATATTTATTAGCTTTAGCTATTATTTTGCAAATAAATCCAGATTGGTCAATTCTGACCATGGATATTTCATCAATTATTATTACATCAATCTTGCTAAAGTAGGTTCTAAATAACCACCAAGGTGCTCACTTACCTGGTGGAATAACACTAGGTAGTTCTAATTGAGCAAACTTAAAACAAGTATGGATAGTGCCTAAGATATCATCTGGTTTATCTTGTTTAAGGTTGTTTACAGCATTAGCTGTAAAACAACACTTTAGGATTCTTTTATTTTGGCAGTAGTGGCTAGTGTAATAGTCTAAAAGGAATGTTTTGCCACTACCTGCCAGTCCATCAAAAAAGCAATTAGCCCCTGATGTCAATGCTTTTAAGGCTTTAGCTTGGTCTTTAGAAAGGGTTATAGTTCTGCTAATGTTCTTCATGATGTAGCCTTACCACTTTTACTAATTTCTCCTGAAAGGAAGGAGGCTAATGCTTTTTGATAATTATTATCTTTTTTATAGATTATTGTGCCTGAAGAACTAAAACCATCTAGATCTGGAGCAGACCATGAAGTACATGATACTTCTTGTTCTATATATCTTAGGTCAATTGTTGTTAGTTTAGGACAAGACGTGAATAAGTTAGGACCAAAATAATTAAATTTAGGTGGAAGAATTACTTTTTCTAGATTGGCTGCTCCAGAAAAGTTTGTTTCACCAAAGCTTGTACAGGCACAATTAGCTATAAAATCTATTTTTTTAATTAACTCAATAGAATCTTGCTCTGGTTCATTAAAGAGAAATGCTCCAGATTCTATTGATGTTATATCTTTAAAGACTGATAGCTTATAGCTATCATCACCTATTGATTCCTTACTTTGATATTCTTGTTTAAACCCTTTTAACACATTATCTTGAATATCAAAGTAATGATTGTCTAAGGTTATACATCCATCATTATCTCTAACTACACAGCTACAACTTGCTGTAGCTAATAAAGATAATGATGGAATAAGCATCTTTATTATTTTTCTCATAATAATCTTCCTCTTAGTTTCTACATGTCTTTATATAGAGAAATAAGAGGAATTTTTAACTTATTAAAGTTAAATTTTTTCGATTATTGAAAAAATTTAAAAAAGTGGGTTTGTCATTACTTAGACTATTAAAATTTTTCCCATCTAGTTTCCGTATCATTACAAACATCATTTTTTATAATATGTATTTTTTTCCGTATTATTTTTTAATTCCAGGCACATCTGACAACGAACGTAGTATGTCGCCAAACCAACTCATCGCATCATATCTACCCCATGATTTTAGGCCAAAATCAGCGTGTGCGATTTCGTTCCTCGCATTATATAGTATGTCATAAAGCGTCTTTTTGGCGACATTGTTTAATTTCTCCGTACTTGTCCAAAGATTCATTGGTTGAAATATATCAGATTTGATTATCTTGTCAATTGCGTCTTTATTAGAGGGGTCATTATAATCAATTTTCTTTTTTTTGCAACTTGTTGATAAATTGCTTATCACTTAATACTGCATTGGGATCGTTTTGTGGAAATTTTCATCTATGAATCAAATTTAAGAGTTCATAAAGATTGATAATCAAGAACTGTGTTATATAAAAGTAGGCTAATCCACGTGTGCTCTTATCTACTAACCTAGTTTTTTGCGCACCACAAAGACCTCTTTCTATATATTCGTTACCATAATCGAAAGTTTTGTCATAAGGAATTAAGATATTGTAAGTTTTAATTATTCATTCAATAAATTGTTTAATTGTTACCATATTGATTTATCTCCTCGATTTAGTATATATCAATTAACTAGCATTGTTACGACAAAGAATGTCATTATATATATATATAAACATTAGTATAACTTGCTATAATGTTGTTATAGATTATGAACTGAGAAAATTTAGTTAAAGATTTAAGAGGAAAGCTATTAATGTCACAAGAAGAAATGGCTGATAAATTAGGCATTGCTTTTTGCACATTAAATAGATATGAGAATGGTCATCATGAACCATCTTATAAATTACAAAGAAAATTAAGAACATTAGCATTAGCTAATGACATTGATTGAGATAAATATGCGAAGGGGGTAAAATAATGAAAGCCAATGGGACGTTAAAAACTAAAGGAATGATACAAAACGATGAGTTTTTTACCAAAAGAACAACTGTCATCACACAATGCTACCCGCTTAGAAAATATTTGAAAAATAAAAAGATAATTTGTCCTTGTGATGACAAAAATAGCGAATATTACAAGATATTACACGATGAATGAAAACTGGATGTTAGTTTGGCGCCGCCGGGTAACGGACGCAGACATGATATGTTTAGCGTTGATTATAAAAAATTTGATATTGTAATTACTAACCCACCTTTTTCAAAAATTAACGAATTTTTTTCATTATTAATTGAAAATGGTTGTAAATTTTCAATCCTGTGCCCATGATTATTTATTGGAAACAAATTTTTTCTAAAAAATATGATAAATAATTCATACTGAAGTGCTAGTTTTTCAACAGATTGGAAGAACTCAAAAAAACATGTGTGCTGTAGATTTCATACAAACATAAGTGATTTGTACAAAAAAACAAGAAAAATAAGCCATTGACAGGAAAAATCAGCGACTTCGACAATATAAAGATGAAACCACCAATCATTAGAACTGGTTTTCATTTTCAGGATTTTCAGTGTTCTAAAAAAGAGTGAAGTTTTTTAAAAAGATATGCAAAACCGGACGTTAATAGTGTAAGTTGTTACTATTTATATATACCAAACGCACCATTTATAAAACAAAGAATTTGACAATTAAGTGAATTGCCAATGTTCATCAACTATTTAGAGAAACATGCAAGTTACATTAATGATATATTGCTTTTGACAAAAAAATATGAAACGGTTGATTGCAATTCAATCGGAAAGGTTAAAAAATGATAAGTAAAGAAAAATGCGAACAAATGTTAGAAATAATTAAAGCTCATTAAAAAAATCACTTGATACATAATACTGAATTTAGGCAAATGCTCGAAAATAAGGAACCAGGCCATCACATAGCTGATTATGTAGATGATCATACTACTGATATATTGAAAAAAATACAAAGATAAAGTTAAGTTTGAAAACAAAAAAAGAAGTATGGGTGATTTTTGATTTGCTGAAGATGGAAATATATATATATATTCCAGTCAATATTAAGACCGGAACCGTTACTAATGGCAGCACCAATATTGTCAGCATGAACAAACTTATTGATTCAATTGTTAATTATGAAATCGATTCATATTATTTAATCATTTTAAAATTTACAAAAGTAGATAACGAATGACAAGTGGCTTGTTGCAATATGATCAATTTGATTGATTATTTGGAGGATTTTACTACATTTGACTCGGGGCCTGGGCAAATAATGTTGAGCGAGAAGAAATTATATGACTTTCTTGTTGCAGGTAAAACAAAACAGCCTCTCCCCCTTCCAAACGCTCTACAAATCTTAATAAAAAAACAAGAAGATGCATTCGCCATTCTTAAAAAAAATAGAAGCGCAGACATTAAAGAACACAAAAAACTTATTAATAAATTCGTTGCTGGCACAAGATTGTCGCAAGAAAGAATTGAATTCAAGAAGGAAGATATTAGACTCGATGAAAACATTAAACGAAATCAAGATAAATAAAAAAGTTAAAAATTATAGACTAGAGTATAATTTAAGTAAGATTAGTAATTTAACAGGTGGTTTTAATAGTGGAGAATTAATTACTATTGGTACCAGGCCTGGTAAGGGTAAAACGACGTTAGGACTTAACATATTAAGCGAACTTAACAGTCAAAACTTAACAACCCTATTTATTAGCTGTGAAATGACTAGTGAGGAAGTTAAGTCCAAGATTGATAAATATGTGGAAAATATGGAGATGTCCTTAAAACCTAGTAAATTATTTATTGATGAAGGAAAGTTCAATTTATTTAAAATTGAACAAGATATTAGAGAATGCAATCCACAGATAGTGGTTATTGATTATGTACAACTTCTTCAAGAAAATGTTAAGAGGGTAACTGGCGAGATTAAAAAATTAGCCCAAAAATACAATTGCGTTATATTTGCATTGGCGCAATTAAATAGAGGTGCTGAAACATCCAAACCTAGATTGGGATTATTGAAGGATTGCGGTAATATAGAACAAGATAGTGACCAAGTTTGATTTATTTGAGAAACACCCCTTTGATTTTCCGGTGGAAAAGACAAGGCCTACGCTTTAATAGTTGCCAAGAACAAGAAGGGTGCAACAGGTTATGTTCCATTATATTTCGAAAAGAAAAATCATTCCTTTTGAGATTTGAAAGATAAAAGTGATAAAAATTCTTCAACGCACTATCTAAATATGAGGAAACTCACGATTGAAGAGCTAATTTACAATCAAATATCGAAGTAAAGAATGTGAAATCAGAAGATAATAGTTTAGGATATATAGTTGGAGGAAAGATTATATTATAAGTATGAGTGAAGATATTTATGAACCGGCTTATGATATACTAAATGAAATCATAAAAGATTTTATTAAAGCGCTTGACCAATATTATAGAAATTTTATTCATGACAAATTGTTTGAATATGAATTATTAAAATAATCAACATATGAAAAAAATTGAACTCGAAATTAGTGATGATTTATATGATAAATATAAAGAAAATAAGCAATTCTGTGATCGTAAGTTTGTAAAATCTATAAAATATGCATATAAAGAGTCTGAATTAAAAAAACTCCTTGAATCAGATAGAAAAACACAGCACGGTCTTTTTACTAAATTAAATACAAATTTAGCAACCATTATAATGCATCTTAGTGTTTTAGCTGAATATGTAGCTTCGCAGAGACCATCTATGATAAAATCATTAAATATACAATCTATCGATCAGAATAAATTCTTAATTTTTGTTCAATCAATTTGGCTGCACACTCTTTGCTTAATTAATCAAATTCGAGAAATGCTCCAAATTTCTAATTCATCAACTAATTGTCAAGATATTATTTTTAATAATCCTTTTATAATCTGAGACAAAGATCTACTACAGGCGAGACATTATAAACATAAGGTTGTTAATTTAACAACTGAAGCAAATAAAATTTATGCCAATATTAATAATGATGTTGTGCATTCATTGGCCGATTATAGGATTTCGCCATGAGATCATGGCAAGATTATTAAAAATGCAGTAAATAAGTATAAAAATGAATTAGAACAAAACGAAATAGATATTTATTCTCAACTTTATTGTGTCAATCATGACAATGCAGAAAAAATATTTTCTTATCGATGACAAAACAAAGTTGAGTTTGTGTTACCTGTAATATTAAATGATACAGATCAACATATACAAGATTTACATGATAGGATAATTAACATTCGGAATTTTTTTACTTTACTTTTATCTAGAACATGTGAATCAAAGAATATCGATGAAGTTCTGACTCATAGAAATGAGTTATGAAAATGACTTATGTACGATTGTGTAAAAATGCCAGTTATTTCCACCTTAAAAGGTGAAACAAAAAAATAATTAAATAATTTATGACAAATCAATTTACAGATTCACAATTAAAATTACTATCTGATCATTTAGAGCAAATTAAAAACGATGATGCTTTATATAATCAGCTAATTAAATTGCCTGACTTTAAATCTCATATTGAGTATTTAATTCATAAAATTAATAATATTATCAATCAAATTGATGCTCAATTTCGTTCTGGTGGTGGATATTATAATTCGGAAATATCATATAAAAATTCAAATTGTTTTATATGTAACTCACTATTCGATTCAATTCTAATTTATTCAAATTATTTGACCGAAATGCTAAAAATTAATAAATATAGTGTAAGCAAGATAATTGAGTCTCCTTTTACCATTTGAAATTTAGTTTTTATTTTTAAAAAACATTATCTTGCTGATAATAAATTCCATAGCGAATCACTTAAGTTGCGAACAAATGGCGAATCAATGTCAAGTCATAAATTTTATGACTTGCATCTAAAAAAATATATTGATAAACTTAATATAACTTTTTCTAAAGAAAATGAAGATAAAATTGTTCAAGCTTTATATAACTGGTATCCTGATTTTACAAACCTATCAACTAGAATGAAATTAGTTCACACAACTTGAATCGAAAATTGTAAGAGGATATTTTCAATGAAATGCAATGATTTTCTTAAGTGATTAAAAGATTTAAATCTCATTAAATAATAAAAGCAGAGCATAGAAACTCCGCTTTTTCAATTCTCTCTATCATTAAATACTTATGTATTATCTCTCCAGCTTCTTTTCTTTTGAAAAGACAAACTTAACTTGTCCAGATTCTAATTTCTCTAAGAAAATATCAATTCATTCGGACACTATCTCCTTATCCATTCAAAACAAAAAGAACCACTAGGTTCTTTTTTTCAATATGGCAGGGGTGGCAGGATTTGAACCCACAACACGCGGATTTGAAGTCCGCAGTTCTGCCGTTGAACTACACCCCTATATACTTATTTATTATAGTAAACTAAATAAAACATTAGTATGTTTTATATCTTCTTTTGCTTTAGATATAAAGCAATAGAATGTAAGACTAGATTATTAATAACTTTATATTTTTTACAGATGGTGTCATATCGATATGCATCACCACCTGTAATAAAGATATTGTTATGCTTAATATTATGTTTCTTTTGAATAAATTGTACTCAAGCATACATTGAGTTATCTGCTCCCGCTTGAAAGCATGAGTAGGTAGAATATCCTTTAGTATCTTTATAAGTATTAAAAGGGATAAAGGATTTAGCAATAGCAGTTTGACTGCTAATCCTTTTTAACCCTTTAGAGATACTTGGGATAAACTGGCAGTCATAAGGACTAGAGTTAGAACAAACAAAGCATAAATAAACGGTTCCAAAGGAAAAGATAACAGATCTATTCTTAAATTGTTTTAGATAATAAGCAAAACATAATAGATCTGTTCCCATCTCTTTTCCTTTTAGAGGTGGTTTTATCTTTAAATCATCCTTAAAATCTTTAAAGGTTAATACTTTAACATCAAGCTTTAATAATTGTTTAAGTTGTTTGTTAAATGGAGCAACATACTTACAATTAGCTGTTGCTGATTCAATTATCTTGCTAACTTTACCAGGTTTTAATAGGTTTAGCTTAGCTAAGATAGGTTTAGGATTGATTGTTATTGGTTGTTCAGCAACCTTAACAATCTTCTTTAAGTTAGGATTATAGATAGCAGCTTTAATGTAGCTGTTACCATAATCAATTAATAAGTAATTACTTTTCATCCTTAAACAAACCTTTGGCGTAGATATGGATTTGTTTTAATACAGATCTACGATATCCTTTAATCTTAGGTGTTTGTTCCATCTTTCATGTTCAAAGATAAGCATAAACACTAGCTGCAAAGATATAGTCTTTAAGCTTATCCATACTAAAATGATCAATATATTTAGATCAATCTAACTTATCATATCAACCAATACCGGTTTCTCTGATAAAGTTAGCATAATCTCAATATTCTGATACTAATCCTGCTCATTCATAATCAATTAAATGCAGTTTACCATCATCACCAACAATTATATTTAATGGGTTGATGTCAGTGTGGCTTAGCACACGAACATCATCCCGGTAAGTATCAAGAATACTTAAGAACTTGGTTTGGTATTTAAACTTTAGACGGAATAAGTTGCTGTTATAAGCTTCAAAGTCTAATTTCTTAACTAAACTTCGCTTAGGAAGCTTGGTTTGATGAATTTTCTTAATCTTGCTAAATAATTCATCAATCCTTGATCATTTAAATATTTTTCAAATACGAGGGTTCTTACCTTCTATTCATCGTTTAATAGCATTACCTGTTTTCTTATCAAAATAGATAAAGCTATTATCTCCTACTAGCTTTAATACTTGTAATTCAGCAGATCGATCAATATTAGTTAAAGCATGAGCTATTCTTACTTGAAATTTCCTATTGGTAGAATAAGTAACCAACCAAGATTGGTTAGTATAACCATTATGGATTGGTTCCATACTAACCATTTTGCCATATTTCTTATCAAGATATTTCTTGATAAGTTCTAGGGCTTGTTTTTGTTCAATAAAGTCCATATTGGTTACTCCTTTCCTACCTACTTACTATTTTACTAGTAATTCTAGCATTATAGAAAGTATTTATAATGTCGATATCAAACACTAATTCATCATAGTTGATATCGCATATTTGTAATCTTTGTGATTGTTGGAAATTGTTAGCTTTAAAATGCAAACAATCACTACCAGAATGTAATTGGCTAAATGCTCGGTTAGAATTAAAGATTAATCTACTTTCTTCTTGGCTAGCTACCTTTAGCATGTATTTATCGCTAATGTTGTTATAGATATCTTTATCTAAGATATCGATTGTAACACCATAGGTTTGCATTAACATATAAACACCAGTATTTTTACCGTTAATTAAGATATCGGTAATAATTCTGTTGTTTTGTAAGTCGTTCTTAATTAAACCTTCAACATTACCAATAACTACTAAAACATGTTTTAGTCTAGCTTCTGGATTAGTTTTAGACTTATTGTATTTATTAATATCTGCAACACCACTAGCTTTTAATAAACTAGTTCTTTCAATAACCAAGTTTTGTAGTTTAAGAAGCTTGTTAGTACATTCACTTAGTGATTCACAAGCTTTCTTAGATACGTGTGGTAAGCTAGTTAAAGCTGATAGTCCTGGTTCAAAATTAGCATTAAGCACAACTAGCTCTAAATCATTAGGGCTAGTAGTGTAGCAAACAGATAAAGCCATAAGAATAGCTAGGGTTGATGAACCAGAGCCTTTCTTACCAACAATTAAAGCAGAGGGGTTAGTTTTAAAGTCTTGGTTAACTAAACTACCATCTTTACGCATACCAGCAACTGCTCTTACTGATTGTTTATCTTGTAATAAAGATAAAACAGTCTTTAAAGACATCTTGCTCTTAAAAAGATTTCCTAGCTCTATATATAGAATCATTCCACGAATAGAGATATTAAAGTGGTTAACATGAGCCACTTTAGCTATCTTTGGTTGTAATTTAACAATTGAAGCAATATCTTCTTTAGTTTTAGCTTCAAAACAAACTTCAGTGTATGATGTATAAACATTGATATCGTTTGTTTTGCAGTTAATCTTATAAGCTTTAAATAATAATTTAAGCTTGGTTTGAATCTTTCGTGCAATCTTAAAGTTAGATTTATATTTTTCAATATCAGTATCTGGTAATAAACCAAATGGGATAGTTTCACCTTTAGCAGCTGCTGCTTTTATTTTTTCAGCATCTGGTTTTTCTAATTTAACTTTGTTAATTCGGTTGTCTCTTAGCTCGTTGTAACCTTTGCTTTTAAAGGTTCCACCTAGTCTTTCAACCAATCAACCACGGATCTTTAAACCAACCTTTGTTGATCGGTAATTAACATTAAGGATAACAAACAATGATAGTAAGAGAATTACTAAAGCAACTATTATTAGCACAACATTGCTTAAGAAAACAAAACCATAAGCAATTATTTGTGCTAATAGTCCACCAGTAACAACAAAATTAAAGAAATGAGCATAATCAGTTCTTTTTAAATAATCGACTCAACTGCTGTTATAGCCATTAACCATTTGAAGAAATGATTCTTTGTTACCATCAGTTGATTTAATTAAGCCAGTTACTCCTGAAACAACACAGCAAGCAGATAATAAAGCAACTAAACTAAAGATAATAAAGCGTTTAGTTCTAATTATCTGGGAGTAAGGGGTATTAAATAATAAACCTATTAAAAGAAAGATTAGCCAGCTATAGAATAGGTATTTACCAAAACCTAGTAGATAGTCTACTAGACCATCTAGATAACTACCAACATAAGGAATTCTAGCAAAAGCAAGAACTGTTATTGCTAAAACAACAATCTTAACAATTTTAGCAATAAGAAGAGTTCTTTTCGCTCTTTCTTGTGGATCTTGTCTTGCGGCAGGACTAGAAGCTAACTTCTTGTCATGTAAAGACAAGTTATCGATAATTTCTTGAGTTGTAGATGGTGGTAGTTTATTATCCATAAATGTTAGTTAATGTTGCCTTTAGCTTTATCAATTTGATCTTTATAGATAATGGTTAACAATACTAAAGGACGTTTACCAAACTTCTTTTCGTATTGTTTAACAATTTGTTTCTTAAAGTAATCTTGTTGGTCTCTTGATAAGTTCTTATTAGGTTCAAGAGTTTTTAACATATCAACCATAATAGTGTTTAAAGTAGTGTTGATTTCATTAACAATCTCTTGGTTCTTTGGATCAGTTTGGTTCAAAACACCAACAATATTGTAATTGAAGTGTTCAATCTTCTTTTCTTGCTTGTTTAATAATAAACTAGCTAGAACACAACCTGAATCTGCCATTTGCTCACATTCAAATAAACTAGCAGCTCCTGAATCATATAAACCTTGACTACCAACATATTGTTCAGTTAATTTGATATGTTTCTTCATATCAACAAGTTTATCACCATCAAAAGAAGCAACTTGACCATTATTTAGAATAATAATGTTCTTTGGTTGAGTATAAACTTTTGAGCAGAATTGTTTATAGTTAACAAAGTCCATATATAAACCATTAGTTGGAATAATGTATTTAGGTTTTAAAACATTAATTAAGAACTTATGGTCTTCTTGTGATTGTGATAAAGGAATAATGTTCTTAGGAATCTTAATTATTCTAGGGATGTTCAATCTATTGATTGAATCAAATAGATTAGCTTCTAGTTTTTCATATCCTGGAGTAGTTAAGATTGAATAAACAAAGGTATCAGTTAGTTTTGGGATTAATCTTTGATCATCACCAAGAACAATCTTTTGCATCTTAGTGAATAATGATTGTTTATCACCAGAAACAACGATAATACCACGATCAACATTATTAATTTGTTGTTCGTTCATGTACATAAGATTAGGGAAATTAACAATCTTATTGTTTTGCATGTAATTGAAAGCTTTAGATAAACTTGGTGAGAAGATATAGAATGGGATAGTCTTCTTAGCGGCTATAGCAGCTAACTTAGTTAGCTTATAGATATCTTCTTCTTCAATAACGAAGATTCCCCGATTGGGCATATCTAAAACACAGTTTTCATAGAACGAATCAATGTTATATGATGGAGAAGTAAAACCTTTATTGTTAATGTTTTTACCAATACCAGTAATCAACATTAACACATTGTTTTTAGCAAACTTGTTAACTTGGTCTAATAAATCATAGAAAGCATTGTTTAAGCTTGTTGGGATCATGAAATGATCAACATAAACAATAGCTCCTGCATCAGTATTGAAAACAAAACCTAAGTTGTTAGGCATAAAGCTAGCAGTTCTAAATGGCATAACTGTTATCTTACCAGCTTTAAATTGCTCTAATGGTTTAACAGCATTAATGTTAAATCTTGTTTTTAGTGATGAGTTATTTTGTTGTTTTTTATCTCTTGACCTAAAACATCAATCAAGATTATTGTTAATAATCATTTGACCTAAATAACTAGTATAAACTGGCACATTAGGTAAATTCTTAATTAAGAATTCTAGACCACCATATTGGTTGTAGCTAGGCGTACAAATGAAAATACCTTTAATTTTTTGTTTGTTATCAATTAGGTAAGAGAAGTCAGCAACTATCTTCTTAATACCTAATTGAACAACACTAGGGCATCTAATTCCACAGCCCAAAACATAGATATCGCCATCGATAACTAGTGCATCGCAGGCTTTATCTTTTTCATCTTGCCCGCCTAAACATATAAATTCTATTTTAGCCATATATTAATATTTTCTCGATTCTTTCTTAAAGTAGAAGTTAGGTTGATTAATATAAACAAAACTTTCAAGAATGTTGAGCGCATGGTCAGCATTTCTTTCTAAATATTTAATTGCATTAAATATTGCAAACTTCTCTTTAGCATCTATATCATTCTTAAAGATTATTTTTCCAATTTCATTAAATGATTGACGATATTTCTTAGTAAAGTCAGCAAACAAAGCAGCTGATACCTTTTCATAATATTGACTAGTTTGTTTGTCTTTGTTAGATAAAGCTTCATAAATCTTAGTTGAGAAGTTATGAGAAGCACTCATTAATTGACAAATAATATCATGGATAGGCTTATCAATATTCTTATGAAGATATAAGATTGTTGATATTCTTTCAACAAAGTCGGCCATTCTTTCTAGGTCTTTTATTGACCTAATAATAGCAATTAAATATCTTAAGTGAGCAGCACGAGGCATATCTTTAGAGATAATCCAGCTTGTCTCATCTAGGATTTGAGCTTCATATTGGTTGGCTTTCTTTTCTGCATCCAATATGTGCTCATATTTATCTTTCGATAAACTCTTAGCTTTCTTAAACTCATTTAAAAGGTATTGTTGTGATACAATAACATGATCGAAAAACTTCAAGAACATATTTTGAAGATTTTCTTCAGATGTTTTTAGAGTATCAAAGTTAATTGCCATAAAATATATTAATTTTCAATGATAGTAGAACCTTCAGAACCAGCACTTGTCTGTTGTGGTTCAGCAGTTTTAATAACGTCACCTTGTTTTTTTAAAGCTTTTTCTTTTGCTTTTTCAGCTTTAATTATTTGAATTTTAGCTTTGTAAGTTGGGTAGTTATCGCAGAAATCCTTTTCTGTTACATTAAACTTCTTAGCTCAGTGTTTGTTAAGGAACTTGAAGATAAGAATTGCTATAGCAGTACCAAAAGAAATAGCATTAGCTATTAATACTGGTAGGGCAGCACTTAGCGCAGCCACTTTCAATTGAGCAAGTTGTCCAATAACGCTAATAACAAAACATAGACCACCAATAGCTAAAATAATGTACATAGCCAAAGGAACACCTGTAGTGTTTTTTGTCTTAATAATGTTTATTAGTTGAGGCATTGAGAAAATAGCTATTGCAGCAGCAGCAACTATTCCTACATAGAAATATCATTGTAACATATTAAATCTCCTATAAATAATTGGTAATTACTTGGGCAGTAATCTTTAAAGATAATATTTATATATTATATATATTATCTACCCAAGATATAATCTTTTGTTTTTTTAATCTTTGGATCAGTAAAGATTCTTCTTGTTGATCCAGCTTCGATTAATCTTCCTTTGCTAAAGAAGAAAGTATTATCAGAAACTCTTTGTGCTTGGCTTAAAGAGTGTGTAACAAGCACAATAGTATATTTTTCTTTAAGTTGTAAAATTAAGTTCTCAATCTTGTTAGCAGCAATTGGGTCTAGAGCAGAAGTTGGTTGATCCATTAACAAAACTTCAGGCTTTAGAGCAATAGCTCTAGCTATACATAATCTCTGTTGTTGACCACCAGATAAACTTGTTGCATAAGATGATAAATTATCTTTAACTTCATCTCATAAGGCTGCATCATCTAATGCATCCTTAACAATTTTATCTAAAACTTTAGTATCGGTAATACCATGCAATCTTGGTCCATAAGCAACATTATCGTAGATACTCATTGGGAAAGGTGTTGGTTTTTGTTGAATAGTACCAACTCTTGTTGTTAACTCAACTTGGGGGATATTAGGTGAGTATAAGTTAGTTCCATTAAAGAAATAGATATGACCTAAAGTTTTAGTATTAGAAAACATTACATTGTTCATTCTGTTCAATGAACGAAGGAAAACAGTCTTACCAGCACCATTTGGTCCAATTAAGCTGGTAACCTTATTCTTTTCAATGTTAGCATCGATATGAGCTAAAGCTTTCTTAGCTCCAAACCAAACACTTCAGTTTCTTATTTCAAAAGCATTTCGCTTTTGATCAAAGTCTGGTTTTTCCTCTAATAATTCTTTTTCTCGTGTTTTCTTGTTTTCTTTTACTTGTGCTTTTTCATCTTTAGATAATTTAACTCAGGCAGCAAGTTTTCTTACTCCCTTAGCTCGATAATAAGCTTTTATGTTTTCACTATATTTAGTTTTTTCTATTTCCATATCTTACCCCTTTCTAGAAGTTTAAGTTATAAAATAACTTTACTCTTGTCATTAGATTCTTAACTGGTTGTTTTTCTTCCTTTCTTGAGCCAATCTTAATACCTTGTCTCTCACGTTTTTTCTTCTTGTAGTCAAAGTATTTAGGAATGACTATGTCTACAATAATTAAGATCAATAGTATTAAGATCAATGTGACAAACGCACATTCATACATTATGTTTTGTGCATCAGTCATATTGTTAGAGTTAATTTGGGCATAAATTCTTGTTGTTAGTGTTTGACCAGCAGACATTAAAGAAATCTTGCTTCCACCGCTTAATCCAGCAGTTAAATAAAGTGGCGCAGTTTCAGCTAAAACACGGCCAATAGAAAGCACAACACCAGTTAGAATATGTTGGAAAGCAGCAGGCAAAACAATTTTGCGGCAAGTTGCTCATTTTCCTACACCCAAAGCATAGCTAGCTTGCCTTGCTTCTGGTGATACTGTTTGAAGGGCTTGAATATTTGTTCTTGTAAATGCTGGCAAGATAACAAAGATCAAAGTTAATGATCCAGCAAATAGTGATTTACCACTATTACCTCCTTGACTTATTCCTAAAATCTGTAGGAAGAAGACCATACCAAACATACCATAAATTATTGATGGGGTTGCACCCAAAGCATCAATAAAGAACATGAAGCCTTGTTTAGTTTTTCCATCTTTCATAAATTCATTGATAAAGATGGCTGTGGCAAGAGAAATAACAAAACCAATTCCAACTGAAACAATGATGACAAGTAGTGTGTTGATAATTGCTTGTCCAGTTGTATCACGACCAAATTGGAAAACAGTTGCAGTTAGAGCTGCTACACCAGCTATTCCTTTAACAACTAAAGTAAAGAACATTCAAGCAATAAAAGCAATCATTAAACTAAAGCAGAATATTTCTCAGAAAATCTTTCATGCTTCATAGAAGTTAGAGTTTGTCCTAACCAAGCTTGCTCTTTGGTTAAAGTATGTAGGTAATGTTTTATGAACATTCTCAGGAGTTACTTCAACTTTTACTCTTCTTTTATTTAGTAATTTATGCCATAACTTACCAAATTGTCTAGGGATAAACTTAACAACATTGCTTATAGCAATAGCAACCTTGTTAGGTTTCTTATTTGTTTTTTTTCTGAAGGCAATCTTAACACCAGCATTTAAAACAACAACAAAGATGAATAAGAATAAACCATAAACAAATAATAAACCTTTTAAGCTACTTGTTGCAGTTTCAGCAAACATGTTGCTTGCAATGATTCCACCTAATGTTTTTAGATAGCTCATCCAAACAGCACCAAAACCATTATTAAATACTTCGTTAAAGTTTTGGGCTTGTAAGATCATACTTACACCCATAGTTTCACCTAAACCACGAGCTAATGCTGTAATTACAGCAATAATCATCTTTCCTCTAATTTTCTTCTTATAAACTTTGTAGATAGCACCAGTCTTAGTGTTTCCCATAGACATTGGAGCCACTAAGAAGTAGCTGTCAACTGAGTCAAGAGCAGAAGAAGTTAGTGAGACAACGGTTGGCATCATCAAGAATGCCAACATAAAGCTAGTAGAGATTAAGTTGAAAGCACTAGGCATATTGAAGATAATCTTCAATAATGGGCCTAAGAATGTAACAGCAAATAAACCAAAGACAACAGATGAGATATCTGCTAAGAACTCAACACCCATCTTAACATATTTTCTTGCTTTAGTTGGGATTCTAAACTTAATAAATGTTGCTGTTTTAATTCCAACTGGTGCAGAAATTAGTATAGCTAGACCAGCAACCAAGATTGTTACACATAATGGTAACCAAGCTCCAGCTTTACCCTTTTCTAAATCATATATGTTGGTTCCAAAGATGTTGGCAAAGCCAAAAACTTTAAATCCAGGAATTGAACCATAAATAATGAAACCAATTACACCAATAAACAAAGCACAGAAAAGAATGGAAATTGCCATTGTGGCAATTTTAGCAATCAATTCTGATCTTCTTCCTCTGTTTTTGGCAACTATTCTTTTCATTGTTCAATAGCTCCATATACTTCAGGATGATCAGATCTAGTTTTAGCTAGCTCTTTGTCTGATGCACTTGCATCAAACATTTTTTCTTTCATTGTTCCGGTTCCAACTAACATACTGTCAAAATCATCAAAAGATAATGGTTTTGCTCCCTTAGCTTTGACAATTCTAGAATAGTCATCACTAAATTCAGTTGTTGGGTTTTCATTCTTACCAAAATATACTCAATAAATAAAGTCTTTAGACTTATCTACATCTAAGTCAATCATAGCATTGATTGGTCGATATCAGTTATATCCACCATCAGTAGCAATAACATCTAAGTTTAATTTTCCATCAGCATATAGTACTGATGTTTGGACACCATCATATTCAACCTTAGCTAACTTATAACCATACTTATTCATTAACTGTAAATTATTTTCAGTTAAGAATGAAGTAGTTAAATATGTCATTGAACCAGCTTGGTCTTTAGCAACAAATGATTGTCAAGCTCGAGCATTTGACTCATCTGTTTCCATATTTGGACCATCAGTTCCATATTGGCCACCCTCAAAAGCTTTTCGTTGTCTTTCGGTTAAATCACCAAAATCCATTAAGTTACTATAGTAAGTAAAAGCAATGGAACTGTTGGCTTCAGTGTTACCACCAGATCGAACAAACGGTAAAATTTTGGTGTTTTTCAACAATTTTATATCATCAGTAGAAAAACTATTTTTAATAGAATCAGGAACATAGAATAGTAAAGATGATCATTCATCTTTTCACTGTTCACCACTAGCTAATTCATATCAACCAGAGAAAACAGCATATAGCTTTGCTATATTATCTTTATTAATAACTACTTCGATCTTTTCTTTAGCTTTATCAGATAAGTTATTAGGATAAGAATACATAATAACTAAACCTTCTCAGCCTAAAGTGAAGGTTTTCTTATTATCTCAGTCATATTTGTTGTCAGCAATGGTGTAATAAAGGTTATTGCTAGCATTACCAATGTTAGCATAACCTTGAGCTACTTGTTCAATAGCAAAAGCTGTACCACCAGATTCAACGGTAACATCAAAATTAGAATAGTGCTCGTGGTAAAGTTTACCAAAACTTTCAATAAATGGTTTAACACCACTACTACCAACAGCAGAAATAAATTGAGTATTGTCTCAGTTGATGGATAAACCAGCTACTGTACCAACAGGAATAGTACATGCAACTCCAATTAATAGGGGGTTAACAAATTTTGGTTTAGCCATAAACTGATACACCGTCTATATTATACACATATATTATTTAATATAAATAATATATAACCTGCCAGTTTTCAACAAAAAAACGCAGATTAATCTACGTTTCTTAGCTTCATAAACTTCTTTGGTTTGATTGGAGCATTCAATTTATGCTTGTTAGCAACATATTTTGTTGTAATTAAAGCATCTTTAGCTGGATCAATTACGGCAAAAGATAGGTAATGATCAATTTCTTCATAGGTCAAACCAAGTTCTTTTTCATCGCTTTGATCTTCATATAGACCAGCTGATGGTTTACGAGCAATAATATCAGCAGGAACTTTGTATTGACCAGCTAAATATCTTATTTGTGCTTTATTCAAATAACACAATAAAGATATATCACAAGCATTATCACCAAACTTAGTGTAATAACCAACTAATTTCTCATCAGCGTTGGTTGTTCCACAAGTTAGTAAGTTATATTTTTGTGCTAAAGCATATAAAGTAACTGCTCTTAATCTAACTTTTAGATTAACTTTAGCTAGCTCATTATCGCCAATACCCATCTTTTCAACTAGCATTCTATATTCAGCAGTTAGATCAATTTCTTTATATTCAAAATTGTACACTTGTTTTAAAGATTGAGCATCTTGTTTATCCATTGGTTGTGATTCAATATCAATAAACACACCCAAAACCTTAAGTTTAGGATTAGCAGTTAATAGTGCTAAAGCAAAAGCAGAATCAAAACCACCAGATAAACCTAAAACATAACCTTGTGCTGATGATTTTAATAAACAATCATGAGCAAACTTAGATAAATATTGTGCATATTTATCTAGTTTTTGAGGTTTGTTTTTTCCTCGATTAATTCATTTCTTAAGTGTATTAGCTTTTTGCATAATTAATCTAATTGGAATTCTACATTATCTATTATGATTGTATCTTTTGGTTTTGCACCATGTTTTTTCAAAATCTCATCAATGTTACAATTATTAAGTTTTTGATTAAATCTAAAGATATTATCTTTAGTTGTTTGAGGAATCTTATACAATCAATAACTTAAATATTGAGATTTTATTATTCATCGACCAGCTGAATCTTTATAGAAATCAAAAGTTTTAGGCATAAATTGTCTTTGTCTAACTTCAACAACTTTAACTTCTTCTTGTTTTGCTAAAGTTTTAGCTTCTTCAAGATATTTATCATTTAACTTGATTAGTTTTTCTTTTAGTTCATCAATGTTAAGCTTATCTTTAGCGGAAACAACAACTAATGCTCCCCGTTTCTTAAATACTGCTTTAAGTTTTTTTAATTGCGCTTCACTTGAACCAACATCAGATTTATTAGCAACAACTAAAAGTTGTTTCTTAAGTAATTGTTTGTTGTATTTATCAAGCTCAGAATTAATTGTTTCATAAGCTTGAACAATGTCTTCATGATCAAATTCATCAAGAGAAATAACGTGGATTAAGATATGACATCTTTCGATGTGTTTTAAGAAATCAAATCCTAAACCAACACCTTTGCTCGCTCCCTCAATTAGTCCAGGAATATCAGCAATAGCTAATGATTTGTTTTTGCCAATTGCCATTGTTCCTAACACTGGTGTTAGGGTTGTAAATTGATAATTAGCAATCTTTGGTCTAGCATTAGATAGACAAGAAATTAAACTTGATTTACCAGCATTTGGTAAACCAACTAAACCAATATCAGCAATGAATTTTAATTTCATTTCAACATCCATTGATTCACCTTTATCACCATTTTCATAAAGGGTTGGAGCTTTGTTAAATGATGATTTAAAGAAAGTGTTACCGTGGCCACCAATTCCACCATGACAGATAACAAATTCTTGTCCATCCTTTAGGATGTCAACAACTAATTTGCCATTTGCTTTATTGAAAATTTGTGTACCAACAGGAACTTTAATAATGGTGTCTTTTCCATTACGACCAAACATTTGTTTGTTCTGACCATTTTCACCATTAGCAGCAACAATTTTCTTTTGGTAACGTAGATGGAATAAAGAGTTGATGTCTTCATCGCCAAGGATGATAACATCACCACCCTTACCTCCATCACCACCATAGGGTCCACCTCCAGGATAATGTGCCTCTCTTCTTCAAGCTACAACACCATTACCACCATTACCAGCTTTAATTAATAAACTACAAGTATCAGAGAATTGCATACTACTTATCCTCCTCTACTTCAACAAAATCTTGCTCTTGTTCTTTTTGTTTATTGAAAGTATCAAGATTTTCTTTAAGTAGTTGTTTTGCTGGAGCATTAATGCTATCAATTTTCTTGTAACCAAAGAAAACATCAACAGCATATGGCTTTGAAGCCATATATTTATTAGTGAAGTAATTAACAATTAAGAACGCAATGACACCAATAATTGCACAAGCAAACAATCTAGTTAGTCAATAAACAGGCATCATTTTTTGACCCCATTGCGGAATCAAACCAGAAGCAATCATACCCACCAACAATAAAGCAACAGCAAAAGAAAAAGGTAAAACATCTAAACCAGATATTTTAGTGGCGTTAAAAGTTATTGGTCAAATAATTGACCAAACCAATAAACCAAGTAATGGGGCTAACAAAATTGGATTAAAAAATGTTTTGTATGAATCAATAGAAATAGTATGGCCAATCTTTTCAGTTAAAGCTTCAGCTAATGTTTGTTGGTTAGCTGGATCTCAAAACTTAGCATATGCACTAGCTAGTGCATTGATGTCTGTTTCTTCTGTTATTGCTCCATGTCAAACACTAGCATTTTTAGCAATTAATCAATCATTACCTAATAGATTGAATTCACCTACTAATAGTCAAACAATTAGCAATGGAACAAAAACAAAAAGTAAGACAGAAAGAAACATCCACCATGTTTTAGTCTTGTGTGTTTGTGAAACAAACAACTTAGATTTTGTTGACATATCTATAAATTATATAATATTAAATATTATGGCTGAAACTACAACAGTTAAAGATTATTTTACCTCTTGTTTTGATAAGAAATTACTTATCAAAAAAGGGATTATAGCTGCTTGTGCATTAGCACTAATTTTGATACTTTCATTACCATTTTATTTTTGATTAAAAGATAAAAGTGGAACACCATTTGGAACTAATGGTTTTTGATATATAAAAATAGTTTGAAATGAAGGTATAGCATTTGGTGGATTAAGTGGAAATAAGGCTGCAATTTATGTTATTCAATCAATAATGTTTATTATTTTGCTTGCTGTTTTCTTGCTCGTAACTCACGACAATATCTCAGCAAGTTTTATTACTTTAGCAATGTTTGGTGGATTATTTAATCTAATCCAAAGAGCTGCAAGCGGTACAGACATGGTTTTAGACTACTTTCAATTTGGTTTTTGAAAAAACTTCGCAACATTCAATTGACCAGATATGGGGGTTGTAATTGGAATCTTTGGGTTTGTAATCTCTTACATTGTTCAATTAATTATTAACCGAAAGGAAAAACCAGTTAAAGAGCAAAAACAAGAGGGTTAAACCTCTTTTTTTGTTCAATATAAATATAATGAGAATATGGAAAAACAAAATATTAGACTAGACAAATATTTAGTTGATAAATTGAATTGCTCCAGAACGAAAGCAATTGAATTAATTAAAAAAGGTTTGGTTCTTGTTAACAAAACTGTTGCAGACAAACAAGGTTTGATTATTAAACAAGGCGATAAAGTAACAGTTAAAAAAGCTGACAAAAAGCAAACCCAACTAATAAATGTTGATCTAAAACCAAGCAAGAAACCGCTTGATATTGTTTTTGAAGACAAATATTTAATGGTAATAAACAAACCATCTGGTTTGTTAGTTCATCCAACTAGCTACAATGAACAAGATACCGTAGCTAATCGTTTAATTGCTTATCTTGGTAAATTTTCTCAAGACAAAATTAGACCAGGAATCGTTCATCGCTTAGATAAAAACACGTCTGGTTTGTTAGTTGTTGCAAAAAACCTAACTGTGTTAAATGCACTACAATCCCAACTTGTAGACAAAACGTTATTTAGAAGCTACGTGGCAATCTGTCACCATCATTTTAACAATAATCATATTATTGTAAAGGCACCAATAATGCGATCAAAAGATGGAACAACTAAAATGATGGTTTCAGATAGTTACAAAGCTAAACCAGCAATTACCAAAATTAATTTGATTAAAAACTTAAAAAATGATTTAGCTTATGTTGAATGTATTCTAGAAACAGGACGAACACACCAAATTCGTGTGCATTTAAAATATATCAATCATCCAATCTACAATGATGACCTTTATGGTCAAATTGAATCTAAACCAGAATATGTTCAATATCTTCATGCAGCAAAGATTTATTTCATTCACCCAATTACTGAAAAAGAAATGACCTTTGAAGTAAAGCCTAATAAAACATTTATGGCTTTAGTAAACAAGAAATAGTAATTTATCTTTTTAGTTAAACAAAATATATAATTTTAGCAAGAGTTAGTCTAATAATTAGACGAACTCATGATTTATAAATAATAAGTCAAAAATGTAAGGAGGCAATGAATGAAAGATAAATTACATTATGACGTTGTGGTTGTTGGAGGTGGTAACGGTGGCCTATCTGCTGCTGCTTATTTAGCAAAACATAACAAGAAAGTATTGGTGCTTGAAAAGCACAATTTACCAGGTGGATGTGCAACTAGCTTCCGTCGTGGTAGATTTGAGTTTGAATCAACACTACACGAAATGTGCCAGGTTGGTGAAGGTGAAACTAAAGGTGCTGTTCGTAAACTACTTGATGACTATTATGGTCTAAAAGTAAAATGAGTAGGTTTCAACGAAGCTTTCTGTTCAATCTCTAAAGAACCAGGAAAAGCTTTCAATGTTGTAATGCCTACGGGCATTAAAGAATTTACTGATGAAATGGAAAGAATAGTTCCAGGATCTAGACAATCAGTTGAAACATTCTTTGAAATGGGTAAGATGATAATTGATGGTGTTGATTGACTTGCGTCATACAACAACGAACCAGGTGGATTAGCAAAAATTAAAATGCTATTCAAATGAAAAGATTTGATGAAGCTTGTTCCAGTTGATACTGATACAATGCTTAAAAAAATCGGTATGCCTGATAAAGCAAGAGAAATCATCGAATCATATTGAGATTACATTGCTACACCAAGTGATGCAATGAGCTTCGCAGTATACTGTTTCATGACAACTAGCTATGTAATTCGTAAGCCTTATATTTGTCATGACAGAAGTCATGAAATATCATTAGCTTTCGATACAATGATTAGAGAAAATGGTGGTGATATTTGATATTGTTCACCAGTTAAATCATTTGATGTTCGTGATAATGTATGTCATGGTGTTACATTAGATGATGGTACATACATTAGCGCCGACTATGTAATTGCTAATATTCACCCTGATACAGCATTTAGAAGATTCATTGATCCTAAAGAAGTTCCTGTTCGTGATCGAAAGATGATGAACACTAGAACACTAGGTCAAGCTTGTTGATCAGTATTCTTTGCGCTAGATAAAAGCGCTAAAGAACTTGGATTAAGTGGTTATGATACATTCGTAAGAACAACTGGTAATAACCGTATTCAATATGAAAACATTGCCAAATTGGAATCAGAAGAAAATTGTATTACTATTCTTAACGAGGTTATTCCAGATTGTTCTCCTAAAGGAACATGCTTAATGCAATTTACTAAGTTCTACAAGGGTAACGTTGATGTAATGAAAGACGTTAAGATTGAAGATTACTTCAAAGTTAAAGACAAAATTACTTTGGAAGCAATTAAGCTATTTGAGAAAGATTACGGAGTAAATATCCGTGACCACATTGAAGAAGTGGTAGTTGCTACGCCAGCAACTTGAGCAAGATATATTGGCTCACCATTCGGTGGAACATATGGTTATGTACCACAAACTTGAGATGGTATGTTTGCTCGTGTTCAATCGGGTCACAAAATCGACCACACTATTAAGCGTTTAAGATTCTGTGGCGGACACGGAACACAAATGGATGGATATTCACAATCCTACCTAAGTGGTAGAGAGCAAGCACGCTATGCTCTTCTTGACATGGAGAAAGGAGAATAATTTATGGCTAAAAAATATAAATACGATAAAAAATATCTTAAAGGATTAAGCGTTTCTCCTTTCCTTAAACTAGTAAAAGAAAGAAATAAACAAATTGAGAAAGGAAGCACAGAACTAAAGCCTTTCAAATATCAAGCTAACTTCTTAGCTGAATCATTACACCCTGTTTCTCAAAACACTAAGGTTGTAAAAATAATTGAAAGAGAAGATGCTAAGAGTTTTGTTTTAGAACCAACAGACAACAAACCATTAGCTTTCTTTAGAGCAGGACAATATGTTGTCCTTGATATAAAAGTTGGTAACATAATTGTTTCAAGACCATTCTCAATCTCTTCTTCACCCAAAAAAGCTTTAGGTGGTAAATCACAATATATGATTACCATTAAGAATAATCCAAATGGATTCTCTTCTAAAGAAGTTAATTTAAACTGAAAAGTTGGTCAAGAAGTAAAAATCTCTGGACCACAAGGAGAATTCTATTACACAATGCTTCGTGATGCAAAACACGTAGTTGGTGTTGCTGGTGGTAGTGGTATTACTCCATTCGTATCAATGGCTGAAGCCATTGCTGATGGAACAGAAGATTTCAACCTAACGATTGTTTATGGTGCAAGAAATGCAAAATCATTATTATTTAAAAAAGAATTAGATGAAATTGCAGCAAAGTGTAAGAAAGTAAAAGTTGTTTATGTTCTAGAAGATAAACAAGGTTTTATCACTACTGACATAATCAAAGCTAATGCTAAAGGTGATTTCTCTTTGTTCGTTTGTGGACCTCGTGGTCTATACAAAGCAATGGACAAAGTTGCTAGTGACCTTAAATTAGCTCCACGTCGTTTCCGTAAGGAAGTATTTGGCGAATATGGTGACCCAACAAACGACAAAGAGTTCCCTAAGCAATTAGCTAATAAGGAATTTAAGCTTACAGTTAAAATCCGTAACAAAGAATATAACCTTCGTTGCCGTAGCAACGAAACATTGCTTAACGCAATGGAAAAAGGTGGTGTTCATGCACCAAGCCGTTGTCGATCTGGTGAATGTGGTTGGTGCCACTCATTGCTAGTATCTGGATCAATCTATACTCCAAAAGTAATTGATGGAAGAAGACTTGCCGATCACACATTCAACTGAATCCACCCATGTGCATCTTATCCATTAAGTGATATTGTCTTAGTTGTTCCTTACAATAAATAATTAAGAGATTAAGATAAAAAAATTCATTTCTTTCACCACACTCTGGTTTAGGAAATGAATTTTTTATATTATGTTACTTGCCAAATTTTCTTCCGCAGCTAAAAGCTGTAGCAACTTTTTTACCAACTACACGATAGGAATGGGAAGTCATATCATATATAACAAAATCAATCCTACTTGTATCAACTTTGTTATCAACAACATATCTTGGATCAACAGATGTGTTAACAATCTTACCAACAAGATTACCATCATCTAAAGAAACAAGTTCACATTCCAAAACAACAGGAAATTGTTTTATTATTGGTGCGTTAACTACTTTGCCTTTTTCAAATTCAACTTTTGCTTTAGCAAATTTATCTTCATCGTTTCCAGAAACGATACCAAAATAATCTGCTAACTCAACTGTTTCTTTTGTTGCAAAAGCAATAGTAAAAGCTTTATTAGCTTTTATATTATCTGTTGTTTTGTGTTGAGCAAGTGAAACAAACACTTGACCAAAATCATAAACTGTTGCTCAGGCAGCAGCCATCGCATTAGGTTTACCAGTTTTGTCGTATGAGCCAATAACTGCCACTGGAAGAGGCAAAAACGCTCAATTTTTATCAAAATTTGTTCTCATATTCGTATTATAAACACACATTTTAAAAATTTATTTTTAAATTTTTAATAGGTAAAATATCTAGCAATTAGCACTTTTTTGGTTAGAGTGCTAATTTTAGTGTATAATAATATTAAGTTATTTCAAAACAAAGGAGATAATTATGGCAAAAGAAACAATAATCGGAATTGACTTAGGTACAACAAACTCGTGTGTATCCATTATGGATGGATCAAAACCTAAGGTTTTGGAAACACCTGAAGGAAAAAGAACAATCCCTTCAGTTGTTGCCTTTAAAGGAAGCGAAGTAATTGTTGGTGAAGCAGCTAAAAGACAAACAATAACTAACAAAAACACTGTAGCTTCTATTAAAAGAAAAATGGGAACTAAAGAAATGACTAAGATAGGTGATAAACAATATACACCTGAAGAAATTTCTGCAAAGATCTTAGCATACATTAAATCATGTGCTGAAGATAAACTAGGACACCCAGTTAAAAAAGCAGTAATAACTGTTCCTGCTTATTTTAACGATAGTCAAAGAGCTGCTACTAAAGCAGCTGGTAAGATTGCTGGACTAGAAGTAGAAAGAATTATTAACGAACCAACTGCAGCTGCTTTAGCTTTTGGTTTAGACAAACTAAACAAAGAACAAAAGATTCTTGTTTACGACTTAGGTGGTGGTACATTCGATGTTTCAGTTCTAGATATGGCTGAAGGAAGCTTCGAAGTATTAGCAACTAGTGGTGATAACAAACTTGGTGGTGATGATTGAGACCAAAGAATTATTGATTGATTAATAGCTGAAGTTAAAAAAGAATCTGGTGTTGACTTATCGAAAGATAAGATGGCTTGCCAAAGATTAAAAGATGCAGCTGAAAAAGCTAAGATTGATTTGTCTGGTACTAAGGAAACACAAATCTTGTTACCTTACATATCAATGACAGGCGATGGCCCACTAAACGTTGAAAAAACATTAACACGTGCTAAATTTGAATCTTTAACAAAAGATTTACTTGAAAGAACAATTAAGCCTGTTGAAGATGCAATTAAAGAATCTAAATTATCTTGAAGTGATATTCACCAAGTATTACTTGTTGGTGGTTCAACAAGAATGCCTGCTGTTCAAGAACTAATTAAGAAAATTACTGGTAAAGAACCAAACAAAACAGTTAACCCTGATGAAGTTGTTGCTATGGGTGCAGCAATTCAAGGTGGTGTACTTGCTGGTGATGTAAAAGATATCTTGTTACTAGATGTAACACCATTAACATTATCAATTGAAACACTTGGTGGTGTTGCTACTCCATTAATCAAACGTAACACAACAATTCCAGTAAGCAAGAGCCAAATTTTCTCAACAGCTGCCGATAATCAACCTGCGGTTGATATTCACGTTGTTCAAGGTGAAAGATCAATGGCTAAAGATAACAAATCTCTAGGTAATTTCTCATTAAGTGGTATTGAACCAGCACCAAGAGGTGTACCACAAATCGAAATTACTTTCAACATTGATGTTAACGGAATGTTAAATGTTAAAGCGAAAGATCTAAAAACAAACAAAGAAGCAACAATAACTATTAAGAATAGTGGTGCCTTATCAGAAGAAGAAATTGATAAGATGGTAAAAGATGCTGAAGCTAATAAAGAAGCTGATGAAAAGAAAAAGAAAGAAGCTGATATTAGATATAAAGCAGAAACATATATTAATACTTTTGAAAAAGCATTAAAAGATGAAAAGGTTGCTGGCCAAATTCCTGCCGATCAAAAAGAACAAGGCAAGAAGATGGTTGATGAATTAAAGAAGCTACTTGAAGAACAAAAATGAGATGAACTAGACAAGAAGCTTTCCCAACTTGATCAATTAATGGCAACATTTAGTCTAGCCGCAGCCCAAGGAGCAGCAAACAACAAAGGGACAAAAGGACCAAACAAAAAATAGAGGTTAATCCTCTATTTTTTTTAGCGCTTTAAGTTATTAAGTTTGATAACCCGAAGCAATAGTTTGTGGTCTTTTTCTTGATTATCAATAACCTGCTGGAAAACATCCTTGTTCCATTGAACACATCATTGTGGCGGTTGTTGTGGGGTCTTTTTCTTTCTTTCCATAAGAACTACAATTTCTTCAAGATTATCTTTATATGTTTTAGATAGTTTGACTAGCTCTGCAGCTGTCAACATCTTGACAAAATTATAGTTTGCTTTTATATATTTGTTTTCCATAAATTTTATGCTCTATAGAGCATCCTCCATATATACTTTTGCAAAAAACCAAAAAATTTCCGAAAAAAAATTAAAAATTTGTCGTCCGGCCTCATTTTATGCGGGCTTACGACAAATTTATTTTTGGAAAATTACTTCTCTCAACGCCAGTTTGAATGACCTGCACCTAATTCAAAGTGGTATTTTAATATTCCAACATCAATATCTTGTGAGTAGGAATTATTGATTAATCTAACAACATTATTTTCTAATAATTCGAATTTGAATCCTTGAACATTCTTACCTGTCGGAGCATTTAGTGCTATCTTCACACCTTGAATAAATCATTCAGGAAGTGTTCCTTTACTTACTACAACATCATCAAAACTCTTGCAAGGATGTGGTTTTCCTTGAGTTGTTCCATATCCAATAGCTATTAAGCAAAGTAATGCTTGCTTAGCACCTACTATGTACTTATCTTCTGGAACGCTATCATATGTGGTTACAGCTCAGCAAGTATTAAGACCCATTTGTTGAGCTTTTAACACTACTTGCTCACCATAATATCCTGCTATTTCAGGAAATTTTGGTGTTTTATCACCAATAACAGCAATATAGTTAACGCAACCAGTAAAGTTTGAGATTGCGGCTCTTGGGCCGCCAAAAGCTTTTGGTTCGTTAACAATTAATTGCATGTTAAGACCAGATTTAGCATTCAATTCTTTGATAAATGCTAGCAAAGTGTTCTTGTCATCAGCAGTAAGCGGTTTACCATCGTAATGTCTTACTGTGTGTCTTGCTTCACTTGCTTGTATTAGATTCATCATAATCTGACTCCTATAAAGCAATTATAGCCATTTATGGCTATGTTTTTGGTTTGATAAAGCAACCATTATTATGATTAAAACTATATAAACCTAGTAAATAACCTATAATTTGAATATCAAAAGCTCAATACATAAGAGGTGACTGTTATGAAACCAATCTCTACAATAGCTAAAAAATATAATATCAAAGAGAAAGATCTTATTCTATATGGGAACCATATAGCAAAACTAAATCTTTCTGGTTTACCTAAAACAAATAAAGGAAAACTAATTTTAGTTACAGCAACAAGTCCAACCTCTAGTGGCGAAGGTAAAACAACAATCAGTATTAATCTAACTGATGCTCTTAACAAGCTTGGTAAGAAAGCTGTTGTTGCTTTACGTAAGCCATCTATCGGTCCAGTTTTTGGCGTCAAAGGCGGAGCAACAGGAGCGGGTAAAGCTAGCATAGTTCCTGAAAATGAAATTAATTTACATTTTACTGGAGATATTCACGCAATAACTTGTGCGAACAATCTAATATCAGCTGTAATTGATAACGAAGTTTACCAAGGCAGCAAATTAAACATCGATCCAAATAAGATTGTTCACACAAGAGTAATGGATATGAATGATAGATCATTAAGATCTATTACTGTGAAAATAAATAAAAACACATCATATACAACAAGATTTGATATTACTGCCGCTTGTGAACTAATGACAATCTTTTGTCTTGCAAAGGATAAAAAAGATTTTGAAGCTAGATTAAACAACATCTTGGTTGCTCACTCTAAAAAGAACAAACCAATATTTGTTAAGGATTTAAAAATAACAAAGGCTTTGATGGCAATTGTAGAAAATTGTTTCAAACCTAATATCGTTCAAACACTTGAAGGAAATTTAGCCTTTGTTAATGGCGGTCCATTCGCCAACATTTCAATCGGCGTTTCAACATCAATTGCTACGCAAACAGGATTAAAGCTTGCTGACTATACAATAACCGAAGCTGGATTTGGTGCTGACTTAGGTGCAGAAAAATTTATTAACACTGTATGTCAAATAAACAAACTTGGTGTTTCATGTATTGTTCTTGTTTCAACTATTAAATCAATAATCGAAAAAGGTAATGGTAAGTTTGAAAAAGGTTTAGCAAACCTTGATACTCATATAAATCACCTACTTCGTTACAACATCCCTTTAATTGTTGCTATTAACAAGTTTGCGAACGATAGCAAAACCAACACGAATAAGCTAGCCAAGCATTTAGACAAACTTGGAATAGCATATGCATTTGATACAGGCTTTGTTGATGGTGGCAAAGGTGGAATTGCTCTAGCTAAACAAGTTATCAAAGTTGCTAAGCAAAATAAAATACCAAAATTTATTTATAAACCAACTCAAGACTTAAAAACTAAAATAGAAACAATTGTTCACAATTGTTACGGAATAAAAACAGTTTTATATTCTGACAAAGCAAAGAAATTAATTAAACAATATTCAAAAAATAATTTCTATGTTTGTATGAGCAAAAAACCTGGAAACATTGAAACTGGTTTTAATAAAAAACAACCAGTTGTGGTTGTACAAGATATTTTACTTAATACAGGCAGCAAACTAGTTGTTGTTTTATGCGATAAAGTATTTAGAATGCCAGGATTACCAGCTAATCCTAAAGCTAAAGCTTGATAATTATTTTTTCTCTTTCTTTTCGCTTTCTAAAGCTTTTTTCTTTTCGATTGCTTCAGGAGGAAGTTTTAATTCCTTGTGAATGTAATCGATTTGGTTTTTAACTATTGTTTCAAGCAATAATAGAGTTTCAACAATTAAATCAAGTTCTTTGCCGTTATGTTTAATAACGTCTTTTGCTTTTTCATATTCAGCTTGAATTATAGTTTCAATTTCTTTATCAATCTTTTGGTTTGTTTGTTCACTAAAGCTCTTTTGTGCATAAGCAGGAACAGAACCTTCTGTTGGAATGAATTGTGTCATACCAACACTTGACATACCAAGTTGTGTAACCATAGATCTAACTATGTTAGTTACTTTGTAAAGGTCGTTGCTTGCACCGGTAGAGATAGCGTCCTTACCATATATAACTTCTTCAGATGCTCTACCACCTAATGTTGTTCTAACAATAGCTAATAGATCTGATTTCTTTTGAATAGCAAGTTCTTGCTTTTCAGGAGTTGAAAGAGTATAACCTGCAGCAACACCACGAGGAATGATTGTAATCTTTTCAACTACATCGCCACCTTTAGTGTGAAGACCAACAAGGGCGTGACCAGCTTCGTGGTACGCAATTTGTTTCTTTTCTTCTTCAGTAATTACTCTTGACTTCTTTGCAGGACCAGCAATTACACGATCAATTGCTTCATCAATTTCTGACATACCAATTGCTGTCTTACCAAGTCTTACTGCAAGTAAAGTAGCTTCGTTCAATACGTTTTCTAGTTGTGCACCAGAGAAACCAGGAGTTCTTCTTGCAACATCAGCTAAACTAACTTTACTTGATAAGTTTTTGTTTCTTGCGTGAATCTTTAAGATTGCTTCACGTTCTTTAATATCAGGAAGGTTGACTTGAATATGTCTATCAAATCTTCCTGGTCTTAGAATTGCTTCGTCTAATGAATCAAGACGGTTTGTTGCTGCCATAATTACAACACCAGTTCTTGTGTTGAAACCATCCATTTCAGCAAGTAATTGGTTAATTGTTTGGTCAGCAATACCACCGCCACCACCAGCAATATCACTTCTACCACGTTTACCAGCAACGGAATCAATTTCATCAATAAAGATTATTGATGGAGCAGCTTTTTTAGCTCTAGTGAATAAGTCTCTAACTCTCTTAGCACCAACACCAACTAACATGTCATCAAAGCTTGATCCGGATGCTTGGAAGAATGGAACTGAAGCTTCACCAGCAACAGCCTTAGCTAATAATGTTTTACCAGTACCTGGTGGACCATATAGGATAACACCTCTTGGTGTTCTTGCGCCCATTGCGGCATATTTTTCTGGGCTTTTCAAATAATCAACTATTTCAATTAATTCATTCTTTTCTTCTTCGATACCTGCAACATCAGAGAATTTAACTGCTGATTTTGCAATTTTTACAGAAGATTTTCCCATACCAAAGATTGAATCTTCACCTTGGCCTGCCATGCCTGACATTTTAGTAACTTTAGACATGTACCAAATTATGATGACTAGGAAGATAATTGTTGGCAATATATTTAATATTATTAAACCAATGTTTGTGCCACCATTATCAACAGTTGAATTGCTTACTACAAATTGTGCTCACTTAATAAAAGTTGCACTTGTTTCTTCACTACTTTCAAAATTACTAATGTGATAAGTAAATGTTTGGCCTTCACGATAAACAACCATCTTAAATGCTATCTCTTTACCAGTTGTAGCTAGAGAGTGCACAACATAAGCTTGACCACCATCGCCCTGTGATTGGTAATAATATGCCCATGATTTGTTTGTTGATGATAAATCAACTGTGTAATCAATAGTTTTATTGCCATCTTCATCAAGCTGTAAGCTTGTTCCATCATCGCTAATGCTAACGGTTGGGCTAGTGATTGAATGATATTTTGGAGTACAGCTCCAAACAATCAAGAAAATTATCAAACCAATAATGGTTATTGCAGCAACCCATCTGATAATGCTTCTATTTCTCTTGGCTTTAGCTTCAGGATCAATAGCTTGTTTTTCGTAAACTACCTTATCATCTGGACTAGGTGCAGATGTGGGTTTTACTACTTCATCATCTTTCTTTTCTAAATTTATATTTAATTTATTTTTTGACATGGGATTCCTCCTGTTGTGTGAATATTATATTTTATTAAAATATTTTTTATCAAATTCGGCAATATATGGTAAGTTTCTTGCTTGTTCTTTAATGTCCAAACCATAACCAATTAAGAATGGATCGCCTTTGAACTCGAAACAAGCATAATCTGGTTTGAATTTTACTTTTCTCATATCAGGCTTGTTTGCAAGTACTAGAGTTCTAATGGATTTTGGTTTTTTACTTTTTAGATACTTAACTAGAATTGATAGAGTTCTTGCTGTATCAGCAACGTCTTCAACAGCAATTACATCTCTTTTCTTAATTGAATCAGAAAGCATTGTTAGGAAAGCTGGTTCGCCTGTGGCCTTCAATCCACCACGGAATGATGAAAGCCTAATGAATTCAAATTGCACTGGTCTTTTAATTCTCATTACTAGTCTTCCATAGAAAGGAATTGCTCCACGAAGAATACCAATAACAACTAGTGGCTGTTTGCTATTAGAATAAGTTCGGTTAATTCATCTTGCAGCTTTGGCAATACCGTCTTCCAATTCCTTTCTATCTATTAATATACGTTTAACGTATTTAGGTTTATAATCAGCTTTCATATTACTTACCTTTCATTAGAACGATTGCATCACACTCTATAAGATTTAAATTCTGTTCAAATCTTGTTGCTTTAACATTGATGTTTTTTGTGTGACATTGTTTTTTTAAACTATTAACAATGTCTCTACGAACTTTGTTTATCATAATTTTGTCACACACTATCGTAACATCAATGTTGACTATGCTTAACTTTTTGGCTTTTGCCATAGTTAATGCATAATCAAGGATTGTTTTGCTGTTCATGTTTTTGCATTTAACATTGGTGTCAGGAAAGGCGATTCCAATATCCCCGCCTTGACAGGCGCCCAATATCGCATCAGCAATTGCGTGCAAAACTAAGTCGCCATCAGATACAGCAACAATTTTGTGCTCGCTTTGCATTTTATAACCACCCAAAACGATTGAAGTTTTAGCTGGTTCTAATTTATGTATGTCTTTACCAAATCCTATAAAATTCATAATAAACATAGATATTTATTATATGTAAATATTTTTTTCCATTTAAATAATATACCGTATAAGCAAGAAAAAAATAGGATAAACCTATTTTTAAACTAACTATAAATCTAATAAATAGTTAATTTTGATGCCCGCTTTTCTTAATCGTTTAATACCTTCTGGGCACTCAGATGTTAAAGCACCCAAAACTAATAATTCACAGTATTTTACTTTTAGTTGCTCTAAAAGTTTCTTAGTTGCCAATATTGTTCCACCAGTTGCGACAATATCATCAACTATTAAAACTCTGTCTTTAGGTTTAATATCTTGCTTATGCACTTGAATAGTATCGCTTCCATATTCAAGTTTATATGTCGCACTAACTGTTGGTCTTGGTAATTTTCCTTTTTTCCTTATAGGAACAAAGGGTAATTTAAGAGCTTGAGCTATTGACAAAGCAAACCAAAATCCTCTAGATTCTAAACCAACAACAACATCAAATTTTCTTCCCTTTATAGTTTTTAACATTTCTTTTATTGTCACATCGAAAATTTTAGGTTTAGCAAAAATTGGTGTTATATCTTTAAAACTTATTCCTTTTTTGGGAAAATTTGGTATAACACCGAGTGTTTTTTCAATTACTTTAATATTCTTATTCATACACTCAAATTATAAAATAAAAAGAGTGCTATGCACTCTTTTGGCTTGGGATATTGTCTGGCTTTTTCTCTTCAATACGAACAGGAATTTTCTTTGTAAATTTGTTAATGCCCTCAATTCCTTGTTCGTCAATTTCGTCATAATCAGCAACAATTTTAGATCGTCTTCTTAATAACATTTTGCTTAAGACAAAGTTTCTAACTTTCATAAACTGGTATGTTAGGAATGAAAGTGTGAATGGTGCAACAAATATAGTTACAATTGCTCCAAGTCCAAAGACACCAAGCATTTGAATGATGCTAGTAGAAATTGGTGCTGTGATACCAAAGATACCTATAAATAGAATGTAGGCTAATCCTGTTACCCAAATAAATTGTCAGCTGTTTGTTAATGTCACATTAACAATAAACTTAAATTCTTTCTTGTCAAATGCTTCTTTTCTATTCCATGATTCAGAAATGGCACCAAGAATCGAAACAGTAAATATGGCATTAACTATTGTTGTAAGAATGAAACCAACAATAACATATTGATCAAATTTAATTTGGCATAATGCTGATAATCCAAGAATTAATACAGGCAAACCAAATGAACCAATAATTGTTGGAATAAATGATAATCAATTAAATCTGATTGCTCCATATAAACCAGTACATAGTGTTGCTACAATAATAGCAATCAATGATAGATTTAATAAATCTAGACTTGTTGAACCAAAAATATATCCAACACGAATTGTATCACCCATTGTTAAACCACCAGATGAGGCAATAGTTTGAGCGATAGAGAAAGCATTTTCTGCATCGGTATAGAAATATCACATATTACTTAATAGGTCATGACGATACGATGTATAAGTTAAACCAGCGTTTCTAAACCAGTCCTGAGCTAGTAAGTCACCGTCAAACTTAATTGAAACACACGTTGTTGTGTGGAACATTTCTGAACTAACAAAGCCCAACAAAGTGAAGAAAACTATTCCAGCAACCAATGCTAATGCAACTATTATTATTGCAATCAAAGCTTTCTTGCCGGTTGCATCAATCTTCTTCTTACTCATTGTGCTAAAGTAAGGCAATGTAAGATTTGTTGCGTCAAGCGACGAAGGAATATTGGCATTTCCTTGGGACAACATTTGGTTTGCGAGGTTGGTTGGCTTACCAAAGAACTCAAACCTATTAACCATAATTCTGTTATTAAAGAACAGACCATGGAGCATTGCATTTATTAGATAAATGCTAATGAATATGGCAAACGAACCACATATTAAGACAACTCCTAGTGGGTTATATGTGATTGGAGCAATATAAGTTAAACATATACCAAAGATTAAAGTAATAAATGAAATATCAACCAATGGTAATAATGATTTTTTGAATGTCTTTCTAATCATTAATGAAGTATCTTCATTAGAGTTCAATCTTCTTCTCATCCTACCACATATAGCTAAACAGCCCATAAATCCAACAATAGCTAAAGCAAACATACCAATTATTAAAGGCATGCTTATTGCTGTAGATGCAAATGAGGCTACTAACAGCGTCATGGATAGAGCAAACATTAAACATATTCAGCTCATTACACCTGTTGTTCTATATAAAACGGCAAGAATAACTAGTAAAGCGATTAAGAATGTTAAGAATCCAATACTTAGAATACCAATAGCGTTATTACCACCAAAGATTGTTTCAGTAAATGGTGGATCTACTTCCACGTATCTATATTGAGTTTTAAAGTAATCATAAACATCTTTAGCTGTATTTTTGCTATCAAAAGTGATTTCATCTAATGCAACTCTGCCAAATCCATAATTAACTTGGTTATTTAAGAATTTGTTTGCTTGTGTTTCAGAAGATTGTTGATATCAGAAATAACTAATCTTTGATGAGTCAGTTTGGTTTTCGTATTTACCCTTAACAATATATCGTGGCATAAATGTTTCAAATTCATCCATGGTAATAATTTCAGAAATGTATTTTTCAGCAAAAGCAGCGGAATCAGAAAATGTGCCAGCCGTTTCTTGGTCTACATAGTTAAAAATATCGGCGTTAGGGATTTCTTCTGTTGTTCTTTTGCCTGTTTCACTGGAAAGATTTGCGCTAGCTAGTTTGAAACATTCATTCCGTCTTTCTGGTGGTCTTTCTTCTCCGTATCAAAGATTACCTTTATAATATTCAGCTCAATCTCAATAAATTGTGTCTTTATAAATCTTTAAATAATTTCGGTCTAGGTCCGGAGACATTTCACCGCTTCCACAGAAAAAGTTGGATAAGTGGTAGTTGGCTTCGTTATATAAACCATTTATATTGTTTACAATATAAATTCTTGGTTGACCTCAAGCATTTTTAATTGGTTCCGTCTCTTTTTTTCCTTCATCTTCACTATCTATAATGGCGTCTTTAAAGTTATTATAAATTGCACTCAATAAGTCTGCTGCTTTATCATTAACACGGAATAAGACACCATGTTTAGCATCATCATTAGTAATTACTTTACTAGCATTATCTGTGCTCTTACCTTCATCTGCAATTTCAAATAAATCTCTAAATGATATTACAGTGTAATATGGTTCATCATTTTTTGTTGTAAGATCGTCCATATATCAACGATATACCAAGGTTTTCTCATTGCTATTAAAACCGCTATTAGCAAAGAATGATAAATATGGATCGTTATCAATCTTTTCATTATCGTCCACTAGATAAGGAAGTTTAGATTCAACTTGGTCAACATCAAAATCAGCATTTAGATATGCTTCATATTTATCATCTATTTCTTCATCCTCATGAACATAAAGTTCATAGGTAACATCGTATGATCTTTGTCCCTGATCTTTTAACCATCTAGATAACTTTTGAGCAGAAACTTCAAGGTTTTGTCTAACTTGTTCTTCAGTAACAGCTACTTTTTCTTCATCAGTATAACCATATAATGGATCAACTTTAACTCTACCATTTACCGATTTAATGAAGTCAGCACTCTTAGTATAATTTTGGCTAACATGTCATATGCTAAGTGCACCACCAGCTATTGCACCACCAGCAACTAAACAAGAAAATATTATCGGTAAAACCGATAACTTGGATTTTTTCACGCCAAACTTCCTTGTTGTATCAGCATTATTTGCCATAGTTTATTAATTATATACATAATTAAAAAGTAATATCATTATTTATTTAAGTAATTAAATATAATAATGTTATTAACGCGAGGATAGTATGAACATAACAAAACCGAGAGGAACTACTGACTATATTTTCGAATTAGAACCAGAATTTGATATTGTATGTGAAGCATGCAGATCAATTGCTAGATTAAATGGTTTTTATCAAATAAAAACCCCAACATTCGAACACAAAGAATTATTTATAAGAACTGTTGGAGGCACATCTGACATTGTTAATAAAGAATTCTATGAATTTAAAGATAAGGGTGATCGTGACATGTGTTTACGACCCGAATTAACTGCAAGTGTGTGTCGTGCTGTTGTAGAAAATAAACTACTAAACAAAATGCAACACCCAATTAAGTTCTTTTATATAGAACCAATGTTCAGATACGAAAGACCACAAAGTGGTCGTCTTCGTATGTTCCATCAATTTGGTGTTGAATGTATTGCAACAGACTCTTATTTTGATGATGTTGATATGATCCTCTTAGCTCAATCAATTTTAGACACTTTTTGTGTCAAAGATTACACAATCAAAATTAATAATATTTGCTCTAGCCAAACAAGAGGCAAATGAATTGAAGCTTTAAAGAAATACTTTACAAAATTTAAAGATCAATTAACTGAAGATAGCATAGCTAGACTAGACAGAAATCCATTAAGAATCTTAGATGATAAGGTTGATGGAAAGAAAGACTTTGTTAAAAAAGCACCTAAGGTTGTTGACTTTGCAACAAAAGATGAAATTGACTACTTTAAAAAGATAACTGATGCTCTTACTCAACTACATGTTAAGTATGTTGTTGATGAAACATTAGTTCGTGGACTAGATTACTATTGTAATTTCATCTTTGAATTTGAATCATCTTCACCATTATTAAAAGGGCAACCAACACTAATTGGTGGTGGTCGTTACAACACAATGATTAAAGAACTTGGTGGAGACGATGCCAACTGTGTTGGTTTCGCTCTTGGAATTGAAAGATTACTTGTTGCTCTAACTGATAGTCCAATTATGCAAAAAGCTAAAGAACATTACAAGAATGTTGATGTTGTTATTGCTAACCTAGCAGAAGAAACTAGTTTAATTAGCACAATGATTAGCAAAATGCTAAGATTGGCTGGATTAAGCTGTACAATTAATTGAAACGTAACAAAACTTGAAAAACACTTCAAGTATGCTCAGGGACAAAAAGCAAAATGAGTAATCATTGTTGGTCCTAAAGATGTTAAGAAACAAGTTGTTTTAATTAAGAATCAAACAACAATGAAACAAGATGAAGTTAAGTTATCTGAAGTAATTTCTTACTTCAATAAACAACTAAAAGAGGCAAAATAATATGAAATTATATTGTGGAAAAATTAATGAAAAATACCTAAATAAAAAGGTAACCATTAATGGTTGAGTTAAGAAAATAAGAAAAATGGGTTCAATAACATTTATTGATATGGCTGACCGTTATGGCTTAGTTCAAATTGTTGCAGATGAATCAATAAATGTTGATGGTTTAACTCGTGAATCTGTTATCCAAGTTAAAGGTTTGGTTGTTGCAAGAAAAACCCCAAATGAAAAACTTAAATCTGGAAAAATTGAAGTTAAATGTGAATCATTAAAAGTTTTGTCTCTTGCTAAAACTACTCCAATGATTGTTGAAGATGTTACAGATGCACTAGAAGATATACGATTACAATATCGATATCTTGATTTACGTCGTGATATCATCAGAGACAAAATCAAATTTAGATCTACATTTATTGCTGAACTTAGATCTTTTCTAATCAAACAAGACTTCATTGATGTTGAAACACCTTGCTTGGCTAAGCCAACACCTGAAGGAGCAAGAGACTATGTTGTTCCAACAAGAAATGCTCCTGGTTTATTTTGAGCTTTACCTCAAAGCCCACAAATCTTTAAGCAATTATTAATGGTTGCAGGATTCCTAAAATATTTCCAAATTGCTAAGTGTTTTAGAGATGAAGACTTAAGAGCTGACCGTCAACCCGAATTCACACAATTAGACATGGAAATGTCTTTCATTGAAGAAAAAGACATTATGAAGGTTGTCGAAAAGATGCTAAAACACGCAATCAAGAAAACGCTGGGCATCGAAGTTCCTACACCATTCAGAGTGATGGAATATGATGACTGCATGAATTTCTATGGCTGTGATAAACCAGACTTAAGATATGATCTTAAGTTGGCTGATTTAACAAGTTATTTTCAAGAAACTCAGTTCCAAATTTTCAGCAATATCATCTCTAATAATGGCGTTGTCAAAGGTTTTGCTATTAATGATAAAATAATGGATAAAAACACCTTTGCAAATGTTGAAAAATTTGCTCTTGATAAGGGATTAAATATCGCTTATCTAACATTTAATAATGGTAAGAAGACCGATGGTTCAATAGCAAAAAATATTGAGGATGATAAATCTGAAAATGCATTTAAATCATTTGGTTTTACAAATGGTACCTTAATATTGTGTGCTGGAAAACTAGATAAAGTTAATGCTACATTAGGTGCTGCAAGAATAGCTTGCAATAACATCTACAAATTTGCTAACCCAGATGAACTTGCTTTCACTTGGGTTGTTAATTGACCATTGTTTGGACTTGATGAAAAGACTGGTAAATACACTGCTGCTCACCACCCATTTACTTCACCTTCAAAGAAATGTTTAAAGAACTTTGATACTAATATGCCATCAGCTCGTGCAAGAGCATATGATATAGTATTAAATGGATACGAAGTTGGTGGTGGTTCTATAAGAATAACAGATGCCCAAGTTCAAAAACGTATGTTTGCAGCAATTGGTTTAACACCAGAACAAGCAAAATCTAAGTTTGGATACTTATTGAATGCCTTTGAATATGGTGTTCCGCCACACGGTGGTATTGCCCTAGGTTTAGACCGTCTATTGATGATTTTAACTAAATCTGAAACCATCAGAGACATAATTGCTTTCCCTAAAAATTCACATGGTGTTGATTTAATGCTTGATGCTCCATCAGCAGCCGGCGCTGAAGGCCTAGACGATCTGTTCCTACAAGTAGTTGAAAAGAAATAAGAAAATAGCGCGAAAGGGCACTATTTTTTGTTCTAAATAATTAATGCTAATATATTTTAATTTATTAAAATATATAGATATAGTTATGAAAAACTTATTGAAGAACGTTATACGTTCGTTTAAAAAGAATAAAATATCTATTATTGGTTTAGTTTTCTTGCTATTCTTTGGACTTGGTGTATTCTGTATCATGTCCAACACAACAGCAAATATAACTAATGAATACACATCGTTAGCCCAAAAGGGCGATCTTCACGACTTCACTGCTTCAGAGCTATACGAAATTGGTGATGCTAATTATGAACCTACAGCTAAGGGAGTGGAGTATGTTTTAACTGGTGGACTAATTCCTTCTGTAGAAACTGCTGATGCAATCGTTTTCAGTGAACTTGAAGAAGAAAACAAAAAAAGTATTAACGATTTATACAGTCGGAAAGGTCTGCCAACACCTTCTTCAGAAGAATATAAATATCAATATTATATTCCCGTCCCTGAAATTGAAAAAATCGAACAAGGCGATACTCCCCTATATCGAAGAACATACAATTTAATCTTAAGTGATTACTTCTCGTCTGGTATGTACAAGAGCTTTGCCCAAAACTTCTCTGACACTAGTGAAGTTAGATTTGCATTTTCAACTACCGCAACTATATCATCAAGCGTCGATTTAGAAAATTTGTATGATATTGTAAAAAAATGAAATGAAACCCCCGATCAGATTACAACTGATGATTTAACAACATTAGCTAACGTAAACATTTTTGGTTATGATTATCAAGATTTTTCTCAGTTTGTAACTAAACACACTCAAACTGTATTTAACAAAATGACAACATCTGATACGCCATTGGCAACCCATATTGCTGATAATTATTCAGATGAAGTTGATTATCGTTTCTTTAAATCATTAAATGTTACTGCGACAAAAGATAATATCTTTTATAAAATAATCTCTTCTGATCCAAACGATACTATTGACTCAATGGTTTTATTTGCTGACCCAGATTCTCGTTATGGTAATGAATTATATACACCATCAGTATGTCAACCGTTTGGTTCAAACCTAACGATTACTAACATAGATGGTGTCGCATATAGCCCAGGAACCATTATTAATGATGGGTCGGTTTCATTTACAATACCTGCCACATACGATGACGCTGCAAATGTTTCCCTATATAGCATATCAACTCTTACTGGTTTGCAAACGGAAAACATGTATGCTTATGCACAAATATTGATGATAAGGTTCAGAAAAATGTATTCAGGAATTATCACATATGCTGATTTAATACCAATTCTAAAACAACTAAGCGGTCTTGATTTAACAGCTCAAGAATATGTCGGTCAGTTGCTTGGAACTTCTGATTTAGCGACAGCATATAGTAACTATCTATCAAATTACACAACAACTGAATCTGTTACATCAAGCACAAATGGAAACGTTGTGTTCAGTTGAACAATTAGTCTTACGCCACAAACATGTACCGTTTCCAATTGAACATCACACTTTTCTATAGTAAATCCCCAACACTTAGAAAAGAGTGACAAACGTGTCATCGATCCTTCGATGTTAAATAACTACAAACCATATAGTGTTTGACACCAAATTATGTATGGTAGTGAACCGACTGATGAAATAAATACTGAACGCGCCGCTAAGTGATTTAATACTTTAACCACAAATCAATTTGCATTTTGGTTCAATCCAGACTCTATTGCAGATCAAACAATGGTTTATGAGACATCATACGTGGATGAATCTGGTGAAACCAAAACCATCACAACAACAATGACTAGAGCTGAAGGCGACAACTCATGAAATGGTATCGATAAAAAATATATTATTGAATGTGGTGGCTACAACCAAATAATTTGAGGTTGTGGTTTAACACCAGACTTCGTTTATCCGATTGTTGATCTAACCAGACCAACACCAAACACCGCAACAGAGTGTCTTGTTTACTGTAACGATGCCGGCTACGAATCAATTCACTTAGCGTTTATTAACTCAGCTACTGAAGAATTCCTTGTTGGAAAATTTAAATCTGGCGTTAGTTCTGCAAGAAAAAATAAAATCGTTGATGAATTAAACCAATACGCAGCCAAAGCAATGATTTACCCAGAGGGTACTAAATCTGTTTATTTTGCAACGGATGCAAGCAATTTATTAAATGCATCTGGTTATAGAGTATCTTATATTCCTAATTTAGTATCTGTTATCAATACTGTTACAACATTGCTTTTCTCATTTATTGGAATATTATGTTTAATAATTTGTTTCGTAATTATTAAGCGATATGTTGAAAACAACAGAGTTAATATTGGTATTATGCGGGCAAACGGTATAACTAAAGGAAAAATTGCCGCATCACTATTGCCATTCGCCTTAATTCCTTCAATTGTTGGTGGAGTTGGAGCATATATAGTGGGGCTTTTATTACAAGCTGCCGCTTTAACACTCTTTAAAAAATATTGGATGTTACCAACACCATTAATCGGGTTCGATTGAGTCTCGTTCATAGCCTGCGTTTTCCTTCCGTTCATAATTTTTGGATTAATTTGTGTTTTTGCCACATTGATCGTTTTGCGCGTCAGCGCAACAGAATTAATGAAGCCTGGATCAGAATTCAAAACAAATGGTTTCAGTAGAATTGCGAAAAAGCCATTCAAATATTTTGGAGTACTAACTAGATTTAGAGTTGCCCTTGCCTTTAACTCTATATCACGTTTGATTATGTTGGGCACAATGAGTTGTTTGACAATGTCATCACTTGTTTTTGCACTTACTACTTTCGATAAGCTAAGCCAATCAAGAGCAATTAACTCATCACAATTTGACTATAGCTTCAACATTAAATTAACAACACCAACATCATCTGGTGGTCCTTATTCTGTTTATGATTACAATGCTTTTGGTTTGACTGATGGTATAACCGACGAAGAGAAAACTGAATACATGTATGGTCCACAATATGTATTCAATACAAACTGAGATACAACAGATAGCCGTTATGCTGGTTATGATTGGCAAACAGTAGATGGTGAAAATAATTTTACTAGCATGACTAAATGGTATGCGCTAACTAACCCAATAACATCATCAATGGACCCAATGATTGAAAGTGGATATTATGAGGCGGTAGGAAAAAATGGTTTGTTAATGCTTCCAACTTCATCTGATATGAACGGTAAAGACATGGATCTAATGTATTTGCAAAACAAATTTTCTACGAAGTTAACAATGGATTACAACATTGGTGGTATTAATATTGATATTATCATTACGAAAATAACTATCCCTTCTTCAAACCCATGAGAGATTGCGCTTGCTCTAATGCCTGCTAACTCAAGAAACATAGCGGCTGACTCATATACTCAAATTATCAATGAAGTCGGTAAACGCGTTTATGAAGTTCAGGATTTATTTATTAATGACCCATCCCTTCAATGCTACGTCTCGTCAGATTATCCTGATTGTATTCAAGCGAGTAGTTCACAATACAGCACGGTAAAAGCGTTGGTTGATGAGGTTGTTGCTAAATATGGCGATAATAAATGATTAAATGTCGTTGAAACTAGTAGTACAAGTTGGTTCACAACAACATATTACTGGCACAATTCTTTTGCTAGATTTATTTCCCGTAATGTTGATGCTGCCACTGGTCAAGTAACTTATACGTTAAATAGCAGCGGTGACGATATGTGATACACTAACTCGCTTCTGGGAACAATGCCTGTATCGTTTAGTACCCAATTTATTCAATTCCTAACAACAATATTTAACGACTCTGAGCTAGTTAGAATGCAATATCCAATTACATATGGATTGGTTCCAGTTAATTGGAACGAAGATGAAGAAGAAAAACTAGATGAAACATATACATATGTTACTGGTAATTTAATTGGTTTATCAAATAGGCACTCATTTGATAGCCATGATGAATTAACTATTGAGGGTATTAAAGAGGATTCTCAATACATTAAATTAACAGACAATGATGGCAACAACTTAAATAAACTACTATATGATGAAGATTATCTAAATAACTTCAATGTTAGCAAGGATGCCATTCCTGTTGTAGTCAATGCTTATGCTGCACATAAGTATGGTTTAAGTGTTGGCGACACACTAACGCTAAATATAACAAACTCCGTTGATAGGTATGATCAAAAATTGCATCCAGAAAGAGAGGAATATACCGACGACTACAACAAAAAAACATTCAAAGTTGTTGATATCTCTCAAGGAACAAATGGTTCAGCTTTGTATACATCACAATATGTAGCTAACAAAGTTGTTGGTTTACCTGATGGTTATAGTTGGAACAAGACTCACAAATATATGATGTGAACACATTCTAGTTGAGGAACGAAACCCGAATCTCTTCCTGGTCTTGTCGACTTGGCCGGTCTAGCATCAACTGACGATGCTCGAGAACAAAAAGGGAATCTAAATGCGGAAGGTGACAATGTTGACATCTATGAATTTAGTGATGGTTCAAGTAATTATTCACCTGTTCCATTAAGAAACACGCGAGAAACTAAAGAAAAATTATCTGCCCTAGATGTTCCTGTTGGTTTTAATGGTATCTATACAATGAACAAAACAGGAAAGCCAATAACTTCTGGTGTATCAACATATTCATATACTGGAATGTATCCTGGTTCATCAGTTTATAAGTCTAATGGCCAGTCAAACCAATTTACTACTATATTAATGAACGGCTCTAACTTATCTATTGCAGCATTAATGTCTTGTGTGGACGACATGACTTATGATGGCGTTAATACATATTACCAAGCCAATTATAATTACTTAACGGATGCAATTGAAGATACCGAATACAAGTCAATAATTGAAGACCACTTCATTCCTCTTTTAATTGATACGTTTGGTGATACCACAATGATTACTGCCATTTGTGGTGCAACCGATGTAGCCGCGACTGACTTAGTTTATGATAACCTAATTTCTACATTTAACCTTGCTGAAACATCTGTTATTGCAATTATCATTCCGATAACAATAATAATTGTTGCAATAATTTCTAACCTAATTATTAATGATTCTAAGAAGATGACTGCAATGTTAAAAGCATTAGGTTATTCAGACATCAAGAACTTAATGTCAATCCTTGCTCTATTCATTCCTACAATGGTGCTTGGACTTGGACTGGCAATCCCATTAACATTAGGATTAACTCTTGGCTATCAAAGCATAGTGTTCAGTTCAGCTAACATTTTAGTTGATGTCACACAGAAATGGTGATACTATGTTGCTGCCGTTGGCGGATTAGGAGTAATCCTAATGGCAACATACGGTGCTGGATATGCTACATTAAAACGTGGTAGACTAGTAGATCAAATTAAATAGGAGAAAGTTATGGAAACAAATAAAAAGAAAATATTTACATCGCTTCAAGACTTGATGAACTTAAATGATGTTCCACCAAGCAAAAAGAAGGAATACATGGAGAAAAATGTAAAAGCACTCCAAGAAACTGTTGCTGTTCATAGGATGGCTCAGGCAAAATTGAGTACAGCAAACCAAGCTTTTTCTAAATCTACTCCTCCAACAAGCGAAGAATCATATAAAGTTAGAAAAAAAATCTACAAAGAACTAGCTGAAGCTGAAAATAATATGATTGATGTTCAATCAAAACTTTCAAAATACATTAACTCTCTTCTTTTTGATCATAATTGCGCTAGTGGCAAACACAACAAAATGACAATTGACGAATTGGCTACCATCGTAAATGCATATGAAAATAAAGAATTTACAGATAACTTCTTTCCAAGACGACGTTTACACCAATTAAAGAGTAATAATTCAACTCTTCGTTCATTACAATTTGATTTAGAAGTCGCTCAACAAATTAAAGATGGAAAATTTAAATTGCCTGGTAAATTTCACTTAAAGCCTAAATCAAGTAAATATTGAAACAAAAAAATAAATATTTTAAATAAGAAGATTCGTTCTTGCGAAAACAGAAAAGATACTTTAGATGCATCATTCCGTTCAATGCAATATGCAAAACTAATCAAGAGATTTGATATTTTATCTCACAAAGCAAATAAGAAAGTCAACCCAACAGTTAAATCAGACTATGTAATTGATTTTGAAGCAATAACAAAATACTATTACAACAAATGAATGGCAACAAAAATTCTTAAAGGTTTTGATTTAAAAATCAAACAAGGTGAATTTGTCGTTATTCTTGGTCCATCTGGTTCAGGTAAGACAACATTACTTAATATTATGTCTGGTATGGACAAAGCAACATATGGAAAAACTGTTGTTAATTCACATAACCTTATAAAAATGAGTGATAACCAACTAACTCAATTTAGAAAAGATAATATTGGTTATATTTTCCAACAATATGGTTTACTACCAAACCTAACAGTAGGAGAAAATGTTGAAATGGGTTGGAACCTTCAATCTGATAGAAGTAAAAGATTAGATATTGATAGCCTATTAGAGACTGTGGGAATGCTTGAACATGCTAAAAAATTCCCTCACGAATTATCTGGTGGACAACAACAACGTGTTTCAGTAGCTAGAAGTATGGCTAAAAACCCAGCAATTGTGTTCGGTGACGAACCAACTGGTGCCGTTGATGAAGAAATGTCTAAACAAATTCTTCAATTATTCGTTGATATTAACAAAAAATACAATACAACAGTTATTATTGTTACTCACAACCCAATCTTTGCTGATTTAGCAACAAGAGTTATCAAAGTAAACTCTGGTCGCATTGCTCAAAACTACCAAAATGAGCACCCAAAAGCTGTGTCTGAATTAGACTGGTCTTCAACACACTAATTCTTTTGACATTTAGGACAATAATGTGTTCCTCTACCATTGAGTTTTATTTTCTTAATGGTTGATCCACACACAAAACATTTTTGTCCTTCACGCGAATAAACTTTTAAATATTCCTGAAAACTTCCAGAATGTTGTGGTGCATATTTAAAAGAAAACACTGTTGTACCATAATGTTTTATCGCTTGAGTCATAATTTTACGACAAGCTTTAATAATATTCTCGCAATCGGTTTTTGATAATAATTTAGCTGGTCGTTTGGGATTAATTCGACAAGCAAAACAAATTTCGTCTGAATATATGTTACCAATACCACATATTATTGTTTGGTCTAATAGCACAGTCTTTACAGCTGTGTTTTTATTTTTAAATTTTTCTAACAAATATTGAGCTGTTAGATTGTCATCTCATGGTTGCGGACCTAATTTATTAATTTCATCAGATTGTTTAAATTCTTTTTCACTTTTATAAATGTAAAATGTGCCAAATTTTCTAAAATCTTCATATATTAATTTCTTATTGCCACAAATAATCTCAATCATTGTGTATGGAGTTGTTTTATTTTCCTTATCAACAAAAAATAATTTACCTTCCATTCGTAAATGAATTGTAAGATACTTTTTGTTTGTCAAACTAATTACAATTAGTTTTCCTATTTGATCAATATCTAAAATCTTTTCACCAATTAAAAATTTTGCGAAAGTTTTTTCATTTGAATTTTTTAAAACATTAGAATCAATAAAATTAACACTTTTTATTGTTTGACCAACAACTTTATTGTGCTTTAATGTGTTAATTAATGTTCTAACTTCAGGAAGCTCAGGCATTATTTATGTTTTTTAGCGTCTTTTAAATATCTAATTGATGTAGAAGACAATGTTTTTAAGCTTTGTCTTGGTAACATTAATATTGTTTCTATTTTTTGGTTAAGACAATGGTTAACCTTGGCCATATCAATTTCATATGTCGCATCTTTAGCGTTTCTAATGCTTCTAATTATTATGGAAACGCTGTGTTTTTTAGCAAAAGTAACAGTTAAATTTTTGTTTTTTTCAACAACAACGTTAGATAATTTCAATTTCTTTACTTCCGCTTTCACTTTTTCAAGACGTTTAGAAATTGTTTCAGCAGTATTTTTATAAATGTTTATTGAAACCACAACATAAACTTTGTCGAACATTTTAGAAGCCCTAGAAATAATGTCTAAATGGCCTTTGTGGATTGGGTCAAATGTTCCGGGAAACATTGCGATTACTTGCTTTTTCATAAAAATACCTAATAATATATTTTAATATATTATTAGAATATGCTAAAATTATTAGTAGGAGAGACTATGAAAGATTTTATTGTTGAAACAAGCGCAAGACATGTACACGTTACACAAGAAACGCTTGAAATTTTATTTGGAAAAGGTTTCCAATTAGAAGTTAAAAAAATGCTATCTCAACCTGGTGAATTTGCAAGTAACCAAAAAGTTGATTTGATTGGTCCAGTTAACCCAAAAACAGGAAAAAACACTATGCTAAAAGGTGTTTCCATTCTTGGACCAGTTAGAAAATTCAATCAAGTTGAAGTTGCTGCAACTGATGCAAGAGGTTTAAAGGTTCCAGTTGTAATCAAGGAATCAGGACACCTAGAAGGTTCAGCACCAATTACAATTGTTGGTCCTGCTGGTAAAGTTGATCTTAAAGAAGGATTGATTGTTGCTAAGAGACACGTACACATGACACCAGAAGATGCTACTGAAATGGGCGTTAAAAACGGTGACATTGTTAAAGTTGAAGTTAAAACTAACGAAAGAAGCTTAATCTTTGGCGACACAGTTATTAGAGTGAGTCTAAAATACAAATTAGCTATGCACATTGATACAGATGAATCAAATGCTGCCAACTGCTCTGGAACTGTAATGGGACACATTGTTAAATAATCATTATTTAATAAAGAAAAAGAGAGGAACTTGGAGTGAACCTCGCAGTTCTGACCTTGCAATTCCTACACTATTAGTACCAACGACGATTAATTTTGGATTAAGCGTGGTTAAACCCGAGCTTAGTGGCTTGGGTTTTTTCTTCGACATAACATTAAGTAGTATTTGATCCTAAGGCTCACAATGGTGAGCTCGGAGCATATTTATATAAATTTATACTTTGTATAATATATAAAAAAGAAATATGAGTGGAGCACAACCAGAGATTGGTAGTATATTAGATTTTCTTAGCCAAACGTTAGATTGGGCAATTGAAAGACTAAAAGGAATAAATTGTCATGGTAGCGAAACAAATTCTCCTAATGATTTACCAGATTTTATAAAAGAAGAATAAGCTAAGAAAGAAAAGAAAACCAAAAATCATGAAAGAGATGCACACTATGATTATTAAACACAATAAGGGTAAATATATACGTAAATATGATTATTTGCGTTCATTCTATCTCCCAAAAGATGAATGATTTATTTCTACTAATGTTTTGGCGCAAACAATCAATGACTTATTAAAAGCTAAGAATAAATTTGTTGATGAGCAAGATGATGAAGAAGAACAAGAGATTGATGCCTACTCGTATTATAAAGAATCTAGAGATGATGGCAATTTGTGTAATCTCAAACAAGAAGATGTTGACCCTAAAATTATTGAGGGCAACATTATAGATGAGCAAGCCAAGCAATTTATTAAAGCACAGTTTAAACTTGAGTCATTTGATTTTTCAAATATTAATTTGAAAGAGTCTCACGAACAAGCTTTTGAACAAACAAAAAAATACTTAAGCAAGAACAATATTATTTTGTTTCAACCAACATTTATTAATGGCGATTTAATTACCAAACCGGATGCTCTTGTTATTCAGGACGGCAAAGCAACACTAATTGAAGTTAAAGGTACAACAAACCCTAAAATAAGCCATACATTTGACTTGTATTTTCAATTTAATGTTATAGATCCAATAATTAAGTTAAACAAATGTATGCTTTGCTTAATTAAATATGAACTTCTAAATAAAAAGCAAGTTTCTTTTATTCTAAATGAACGTGGTTCATTTTCTAAAACAGGTTTCAGTGAGCCAACACAAATTAAAAAGCTAAAAAAGGAAGTTGGTCCATTTAATGAAGAAGTAATAGAATTTAAATCTCAAGTTAGAAACGCTTCACTAAAAGAGTGGGATTATTCTAATCCGGAATTCAACTTCATAGATCTATTTACTAGTCAAATAGATGATAAATGGTTAGAAAAATTACCAAAGCGCGTAGGGAGTAGGGATTTTCTTAAAGAAGAGTTGAATGCAGATGCCTTCAGTAGTAGAATTAATGAATTAAGAGAATTTCAACCAGATGATAATATTCTCCCAAAATTCGAACCGTGCTTACAATATAAATCTACTTTAAGGAACGCCGATAACTGGTTGTCTATCCGAGAATTATGGCTTGGCACAACAAAATATTTTGGAACCCAATTTTCTGGCGATTTACTAAGTTACAGCGATGCATTATTACTTAATAAAAAACAATGATCATCTGCAGATGAATTTATTCTTAATTTGAAAAATAATGAAGAAGTATCAAAAAAAATGAAAGTGTACCTTAGCTATCTTCTTAGCGATAATTCAGATATCAATAAAATTCTAGTTAATGGACAAGTAATTGGATCATATAAGTCTGGCGTAAAAGACTTTATGAACAAAAATTTAAATGGTAGGAAAAAAGTATATTTTGACTTTGAATCAATTAATACCGCCATTAGAGTTGTGGATAAAACTCCACCATTTGTTCAGGCTGTTAACCAAGTTTCTGTATGTTACGACATAGGAGATGGTTTACTAAAACAGGTAGAATCGTTAGTTCTTGACCTAAAAGATGGATTAAGCTCTGATGATTACAAATTAATTATTGATAGAATATTGCCACCAACTGAAGTTTTATCTCTAGACGAAAAATACAATTACTGAAATCAATTTAAGTATGTTGTTTATAACAAAAGTTTTGAGTGCACAAGATTAAAAGAAATGAAATATTTAATCAATGACGGCGAATATAGTAAGAAAGTTGAAATTATCGTTAATAACATTGTTGATCTGGCCGACTTATTCACTATTAGCTCTTGTAAAAATCAATTTATGGTATTTAAAGAGTTAAAAGGTTTTTATTCAATCAAAAAGGTTTTGTCAATAGTCATGAAATATAATAAAACTGCTTTTGAAAAAGCGGGCTGTAAAGATTATCATGGCCTAGATGTTCAAAATGGAACTATGGCTCAATCATTATCCACTAGAAAATTCTTTAATCTAATTAAAACGGATGAAGAATGGAATTCATATGTAAATCAATTAAAAATATATTGTGATAATGACGTTAGAGCGATGGTGGCTGTTGAATATTTTGTTAGAGACATACTTTCAGGAGAAAATGTTAAATTTGACAAACTATAATTTCTTGTTTAAGAAATTAACATTGTCATCATAAAAACAGGCATTTCAACTACAATATATGTTGCAAATTTATAAGTAAAGTTTTATCATTTTTCCTTTACTTATTTTTTTATTTCAAAATTTAAGTAAACGTAAATAGCAAAAAGAAAAACCTAAGCTAACTATGCTCAGGTTTAATCACGATTAATCTATGATTAACCATCATGGATACTAATAGCGCGGGAATAACAAGAGCAAACTGTGATGTTCGTTCCAATTATTCTCTAATTATCTGTTATAAGAATTCTGTGCTTCAGTAGTCATTAAACGATATTCATCAAATTCTTTAACATCTTTTAATGTTCTACATTCTGTATAGCTCATAGCTGAAGTGAAGTATGCCTTAAAGTTTTCTACTCAACCTTCAATTGTATATGAGATAGGTATTTCTTTAACAACACCTTCAGATGTTTTAAATAAACAATTTTTAATGCAATTAGCTTTAGCTATTTCTTTTTGGGCCTTCTTTGTTGACATACCATAGAACACTTTTTTGTAATCAAACAAGTCTGGTCTAAAGATAAAGTGGCTGTGTTTGTTAATGTTTTTTCAGTTTGCTTTTAAATCTTCATCAGTTTTAAGCTTTGATCATCTTTCACCAGGAGCTTCCCAGGCTTGACTGAAAATTCTTCCACACATTACATAATCTGCACCCAAGAATAAGGCTTTGATGATGTAATCATAATTCTTCATACCACCATCAGCTACAATCATTGCTGGTTTAGGAGATTTGTTTAATAGATATGATTGGTACATTTGTTTTTGAATCTTTTTGCAACCAAGAATCAAACTTCCCATTGGGTAGAAGATTCCTGTATTAGATGCTGTTAAACATCCACTACCACCACCAATACCAACTCTAATGTAATCGGCACCAGCTTCTGATAAATATCTAAATGTTACTGGATTAGCAATATTACCACACATTATGGTAATCTTATTACCATATAGTTTCTTAAGCGTTCTAATTGAGTCTTGCATAGACTTCATGTGGCTGTTAGCAATATCAATTAATATAGAAAAATGTTTTAGTTTTTTAATTTTTGCTGCATTTTTAACAAAATATCCATTTGCTTCAGATAAACTTACTGCAATCATATATTTTGTCATTAATTTAATTCTCTTAGCAAAGCTAATATTTCTTGGAATAATAGCGTTGATTTTGTTTTTTTCATATATTGGTGCAGAGTCTTCATCAATTACCGAACTCATTGGTGCGGTAAATAAAGGAAGCATCTTATTAATATATGGATTGCATTCAGATCGTGAATTAATTGTAGTAAATGGTTTCGGATAAATTGCAACCTCTCTTATCCCAAACAATTTAGTGTCTTTATAACTCATTTTTTTCTCCTAGACGTTAGCGGTTAAACCGCGCACTCATTAATTATATTAATGATATTGAAAAAATTGACAAAAAATAACTATAATTATTTTGTAAATAAAAGGAGATCTGATGAAAAATTTCGGAGTTATATCTAGAGGCTTGGTTATGCCTTTAGTTCAACAAGGCGATGACCTTGCAAAAATAGTATCTAACCAAGTAATTAAACTACATAAGTCAAAAGAAATTACTTTACAAAAAAAAGACGTTCTAGCAATAACTGAATCTGTTGTTGCTAGATCTCAAGGAAACTACGCAAAACTTTCTGATATTAGTGATTGCGTATATGCAAAATACAAAAATCAAGAAATTGGTCTTTGCTTCCCAATCTTATCAAGAAACAGATTTGTTAACTTATTAAAAGGTTTAACAAAACATACTAGGAAAGTATATTTACAATTATCTTTTCCAAGCGATGAAGTTGGTAACCACTTTGTTACTGAACAACAATTATTTGATAAAAGAGTAAATATTTCTGACTCATTCACTGAAAGTGAATTCAGAAAACTTTTCCCAAACAATAAACACCCTTTTACTGGTATGGACTATATTGATCTATACAAGAAAGCTGTTGGTAAAAAATGTCAAATAATCTTAAGCAACAATCCTTGTGAATTACTAAAATACACAAAGAACATAATTGTAGCTAACATTCACGATAGATTCATTACTAAAGCTCAAATTCTAAAGTGAGACAAAAAAGCTAAAGTAATGTTATTGAGTGATGTTTTAACAAAACCAAACAAAGGTTCTGGTTTTAACAAAGATTATGGTATTCTTGGTTCAAACTACTCAACTGATGACAAAATCAAATTATTCCCTCGTAACTGTTTTGAATTTGTTAAGAAAGTACAAGCTTTAATTTACAAAGCAACTAAAGTTAAAATTGAAGTTATGATTTATGGTGATGGTGCTTTCAAAGATCCAGTAGGAAAAATTTGAGAATTAGCTGATCCAGTTGTATCACCTGGTTACACATCTGGTTTAGTTAGTACACCAAACGAATTAAAATTAAAGATGTACATTGATAATGCTAAGAATCAAAAGAACAAAGCAAAATTGTTTGCTGAAGTAACTGGTGATATCAAACATAAAGGCAAAAACTTAGTTGGAAAGAAAACTGCACTTGGTACTACTCCAAGACAATTAACAGACTTGCTTGGTTCATTGTCCGACTTAACATCTGGTTCTGGCGACAAAGGTACACCTGTTGTTCTAATTCAAAACTACTTTAAGAATTTGACAGACAAATAATTTGTAAAAATAAAAAGAGCTATGCTCTTTTTTTATTTCAGTTTGCTTTCCAACTCAATAATTAAATCTCGATAGTGAGCAGCAAGTTCGTATTCTTGTGATTTGGCTGCTTCATTCATTTTCTTCTTAAGAGTTTTAATCGCTCTTGAGCCAGATTTTTCTGATACTTTAGCATTCTTATTGAAGATTGCTTCAAGCGTTTTCATATCAGACTTACCATGCAAATTTTCCCTAATTGGTTTAACGATGGTTTTAGGAATAATATGATGTTTTTTATTAAATTCTAATTGTATTTTTCTACGACGGTTTGTTTCATTAATTGCTTCTAGTAAAGCATCGTTAACATTATCAGCAAATAATAAAACGTGCGCATTTTTGTTTCTGGCTGTACGACCAAATGTTTGAATTAGTGCATCTGCCGATCTAAACAAACCAGGTTTATCAGCATCAAATATAACGGCACAAGAGACTTCAGGAACGTCTAAACCTTCTTTTAGTAGATTAATGCCAATAAGAACATCATATGTTCCTTTTCTTAAAGCATTGATGACTTTATCTCTTTCAAATGTTTTTAGCTCATTATGAATATAAGCAACCTTATATTTCTTTTCTTTTAAGAACTTAGTAAGGTTCTCAGCCATTTTTATTGTTAGAACAGTAACAATCGTTCTTTCTTTACGTTTAATTTGAGCATCAAGTTCTTCGCACAAAGAAAGAATCTGGTTTTTTGTTGGTTTTATTTGAATTAGTGGGTCAACAAGTCCTGTTGGTCTAACGATTTGTTCTGCTATTAAGTTGTTTGACTTTTCTTTTTCATAGTCTGCTGGTGTAGCAGAGACATAAATTGCTTGTTTTACTCTCGACTCAAACTCTTTAAAATTTAATGGTCTATTATCTAGAGCTGATGGTAATCTGAATCCGTAATCAACAAGTGTTTGTTTTCTAGATCTATCACCATTGTACATACCACGTATTTGTGGAATGGTCATGTGTGCTTCATCGACAACTAACAATCAGTCGTCGCCTAGATAGTCAAAAATAGTGTAAGGGGTTGATCCTGGTTTTCTAAGTTCCAAATGCATAGCATAGTTCTCAACACCAGGGCAAAATCCTGTTTCCTTTAATGTTTCCAAATCACGATTAGTTCTCTCAGTTATTCTTTGAAGCTCAAGAAGTTTATCGTGCTTTTTAAAATATGCTTGTCTATCTTTTAATTCGTTTGCTATTCTTGCTAACGATTGATCAAACATTGAAGAGTCGGCAACATATTCGTTCGCTGGATAAATTGCATATGCTTTTCATATTTCTTTAACAACGTTGTTGTTAACATCCATCTTAGCGATTTGTTCAATTTCGTTTCCAAAGAAAGAAATTCTAATCTTCTCTTGGTTGTTGCTTCCTTCCATTATTTCAACAACATCACCTTTAACTTTAAAACAACCAGGTTGGAGTGCAACATCATTACGTTTGTAAGCCATACGAACTAAATCGTATTGCAATTGTTTTAAGTTATATGTTGCACCAGTATTAAGAATGATTCGGAATTGATCAAAAACTTTCGGATCAACAGCTGGATAAATAGCTGCAACAGAAGCAATAACAATAACTTTTTGTTCAGTCGAAAGAGATTGAATTGTAGATAAACGTAACATTTCAATTTCTTGGTTTACTTTAGAAGATTTTTCTATGTATGTATCTGATGATGGAACATATGCCTCAGGTTGATAAAAATCGAAGTAAGAAATATAATATTCAACTTTATTATCTTTAAATAATTCTTTGAATTCAGAATATAGTTGACCAGCAAGTGTTTTGTTGTGGACAATAATTAGTGTCTTTTTTTGAGTCTGAGCAATTACGTTAGCAATAGTGAATGTTTTACCAGTACCAGTGGCACCAAGTAAAACTTGGTGTTTAACACCTTTTTTTAGATTAGCAACCAATTTTTTGATAGCTTGCTCTTGGTCACCTTTTGGTTTCATTTCTGTCGTTAGTTTAAACGATTTAGATGGCGTGTGAACTTTCATACTATCTTTCAACAATTTTTGTTGATGAATTGTCGGTTTTATCTTTATTTTCGTTGCTAATTGAAGTTTTGATAATTGGCTTCTTGTCTGGTTTGTTTGCTATGATGGTTTTGTCAATTTGTTGTTGCTTAATAAGTTGTTCTTTTGCTGCTCCTTGTGGTGGAACTTTAGCATCAGCACTAACAACAATTGGAGTAGTGTTTTTATTTTTAACAAAGTCAGCAAGATTAATACGAATAGCTTTTGTCGCTTTCTCAGAAGCACTCAATTTTGTCTTCATTTCGTTATATTTTGCATCAGACAACAATTTATCCTCATGGAAACGTTCACAAATAGATGACTGGATATTAGGAATGTACATTCTATGAATAGAAATGACAACTTTGTGAGCAACATTTCTCTTTAATATTTCAAAACGACGATCTGCCTCTTCAACATAAATGTTAAGTGGTGATTTTTGTTCTAATGAACGTAAAATTACACCTTCACGAATTTTACTCATTATGTCAAGATGAGCAGTTCACTCCGAATCAAAGTTTTGAATAATAATACTACGCAAAACTTTTTGAATTTGTTCTGGGTTATATGAAGCAATTCTTGTCTCAACCGAAGCTCAAAGTAATCTCGTAACTAAAGCAGTAACTATTTGAGTGTTTTGTTTTTCAAATAATTGTGGCTCGACTATATCTCCACCCAACAAACGTATGTTAATAGCTCTAGCTAATTTATCTGAATCAACATAGTTTGGATTATCTTTAGAAAGGAAAATATTAACAAGATCTTTTGCAACAAGAGATACCATGTTTCTAATAATAGGAATGTTACGTTCATTCTTTAAAATTTGATCTCGTTGTTTATAAACAAGTTCACGTTGGTTAGAAAGAACAGCATCGTAATCGGTTAAGTTTTTTCTTGTATCAAAGTTAAGTCCTTCGACTTTCTTTTGCATAACTTTAACCATTCTATTGAAGAACCAAGAGTCATAATATTCTTGATCATTAACTTTTTTTTCAGCTTTGTCTTTGTTTTCTATACCAAAACGTTTGAAAAGTGGGTCTTCAATAGAAATGAAGAATCTTGTCATACCTGGGTCACCTTGACGACCAGATCTACCACACAATTGGTTGTCAACACGTCTTGACTCATGACGGTTTGTTCCAATAACAAATAAACCACCTAACTCTTTTACACCGGGACCTAATTTAATGTCGGTTCCTCGTCCTGCCATGTTGGTTGAAATTGTAATGGCTCCTTTTTGACCAGCTAAAGCAACAATTTCAGCTTCACGAGCATGGTTTTTAGCGTTTAGTAGCTCAAAACGTAAGCCTTTGTTACGAAGTAAAGCAGCTAGTTCTTCAGAATCTTCAACTGAAGCAGTACCGACTAGAACTGGTTGACCTTTTTTGTTTAATCTTTCAATTTCAGCGGCAACGTGAGCTCATTTTGCAGTTTTGGTTTCAAAAACATAGTCAGTTAAATCACGACGAATAACTTTTTTGTTTGTTGGAACAGGAACAACAATCATGTTATAAATTTTTAAAAATTCATCTGATTCAGTTAGGGCTGTACCCGTAACTCCTGAAAGTTTTTTATACAACCTAAAGAACGCTTGGTAAGTAATTGTTGCTACAATTACATTTTCAGGGTCAATTTTAACCATTTCTTTAGCTTGTATTGCCTGATGCAATCCTGCGTTATAGCTACGTCCTTCAAGAATACGACCAGTAAAATGGTCTACCAATAATACTTTATTGTCTTTAACTATGTATTCAACACCATATTTAAAAACATAATTTGCCATTAAAGCATTTCTTATTTTGTGAACCAAATCGGAATTTTCTATGTTATATAAATTATTAATTTTGAAATATTTTTCGGTCTTTTCAACACCTTTATCAGTTAGGGATATAGTGTTGGTTTCATCATCAATTTGATAATCATCTTTGGTTAATTTCTTAACAAATGTATCAACGTCAATATACAAAGAAACATCTTTCTTTGGTTGACCGGAAATAATTAATGGAGTTCTTGATTCATCAATTAACACTAAGTCGACTTCGTCGACGATTGCCATGTTTAGATCACGAATAACTTTATCAGAATATTCTTTGACCATATTATCACGTAAGTAGTCAAAGCCAAGTTCAGAGTTGGTTGTATAAGTAATATCGCAATTAAACATTTTTTGTTTAGTTGTGCTATCCATGTCAGCAAGATTGTAACCAACAGTTATACCGAGTGGGTTAAGAGCTTGAGCACAGAAAAGAGCATCACGTTTAACTAGATACTCATTGACAGTGACAACATGAACACCTTTTTTCGCTAAAGCATTTAAATAAGCTGTTAAAACAATTGTAATTGTTTTTCCTTCGCCGGTATACATCTCAGCAATGTTACCATTGTGTGTTACAATGGCACCGATTATTTGAAGGGGATATGCAAACAAACCATGAACACGATAAATTGCTTCTCTGGCCGTAGCAAGAGCTTCGGGAAGGACAACATCTAAAGAAAAACCATCTTGAAGTTTTTTAATGAAGTGAGAAGTTTGAGACGATAACTCTTCGTTACTCATACTTCTATATTTTTCCTTCAAGTCTTCAACTAAACGAGCTTGTTTAGTAGCAGCTCGTAGTTGTCTTCCTCTTGGTGTAAAGATATTAAATCTTTTTTGCATATCTTTTTCCCAACATCCTCTTTTCGAAGAATATTGCTAACAAAAAAGATGCCGGCAATATGTGGGTTTTTATCAATTAATTATATATATTTTTTAATATATATAAATATTTTTTCAAATTGATTTTTGACTCTTTTCTTTACTTATATAAAAATTCAAAGAAGAGTCAAAAAAATGGAAAGACTTACAAAACTAGAAATAGAAAAAATTGAAGTTTATAAACAAACTGAAAACCAAGATATAGCTTTATATTTTTTTTCAATTTGTTTAGAGATGATGTTGTTGATATAGTTTTCAATAAAATCCAAGTTAAATTTTCTTCAATTCCATTTGAAAAAGAAGATATATATCACATACTGTGGGGTGCTGTTAAAAAAGCATTAAAAGAGTACAATAAAAAAATAATCTTGTAGCTTATGTTATAAATAATTGCTACTTGGCTACTTTAAGAGAGGTTAGAAAGTATTTAAGTAATGGTGAAATCATACTAAATATTTGTTCATCATTTGATTCTGATGGCGGTATCAACCTTAATAAAATGAATAAAAACGCTATAACAGTAATTTCACGACCTAGAAACATCTTAATTGATGATTTAATTAAAACTGTTTGCCAATGTATTAAAAAATATAAAATTGAAACAATAAAAAGAGTAATTTATTTCAAATCGTTCGGTTACACAAGTGATGAAATTGCAAAAATTATTTCTTTGAAGAAATATATAGTAGATGAAATTATTTCAATGGCAAAAAGAATTGCTGAATCAAAATCTTTTTAATCAGTTAATCTTGTAATTAAATTTAAAAAGTATGGATTCTCAGATGTAATAATTATTCCTTTTCCACCTGGAGTATAGTTGAATGAAATAGTTTCAGATTTGATAGTAGATAAAATTGATAATAGATATTTTTGATTAAGTCTAACTTCAAATTTGTCAGTATTAGAGTCTAATAAATCAATTTCAATAAACTCATTTCCAATTTCATTAGAAAGGAATTTAATTGTTAATTTATTATTCTCTATCTTAAAATTTACAACAGGTCTTTGTTCATTCGAAACAAATAACGAACCTCTATTTAAAGCTGTTAACAATTCATTTAAATTAACTTTAAAATGTTGTTTTTGTTCAGATAGGATTATGTTAATAATATTAGGGTATGTATCTTTATACAAACCAAATCTTATATTAATATCATTAACATTTAAAATACATTGAGTTTGATTTAAGTAAAAGTCAATTGATTTAGCTTTTAATATTTGTAATATTTCAACAGCTAAAGCTATTGCTTTAGGATCAATAATAAATCGTACAGAATCACCTTGATAATCAAATTTATAATAAGCCATCCTGAATGAGTCACACGCAACACATTCCATTTGTTTTTCATCAATTGGATTAAATAAAATTCCTGTTGTAGCTAAATTAGGTGTGGAAAAATTAGTAGAAGTGAATGGTTTGATTTTTTGAGAAATATTTACTAGTGTATCGTAATTAAGAGTAACTTTCTTTCAACCTTTATATTCAAAATCGATAATTGGGAAGGAAGAATCATCTATCAAAATAATCTCAGAAGATGATTTAGGAGTATTAATTTGTAAAATCTTTTCATCAATTTGATTAATTGTTATATTTTCTTGATCTAGTTTAGTAACATAGTTGTATAAAAATTTAGCTTTAACTAAAATATCACCTGGTTGTTCAATCTTTACATCAGAAATTAATTCTTGGTACGAACTTGAACCATTAGTAGCAACGAGTAATAACTTGTTATCTACAGATTTAATATGAACAGCAGATAATGTTGGATTTAAATTATTTGAATCGATCAGATTATTTATATTTTTTAATGAATTTACTAATAAACTCTTTTTTACAACAAACTTCATAAGCTTTAATTCTTTTTATTTTTTTTATATATGTTATTATTGATTGTGGAAAAGTTATTTTTCTTCTCTTTATATTTATATAACATTTCCACACTCTTTCCACTTACATCTTTTTATAAATATTTTCAATTATCATATTTAAATCTGGGTCTTGTTTGATAATTTTTTCTATTTTTTCGATAGCTGACATTACTGTTGAATGGTCACGCCCAGAAAATAGTTGTCCAATCTGAGAATATGTCATGTTAAATTTGTTTCTTAACACATACATACAAACATTCCTTGGTGTAATAAATTGTTTTAATTTAGATTTAGATTTAACCATGTCAGGTTTTACACCATAACTATTACAAACTTGTTCAATAACCAAATTTGGGTCCATATCATAACCAAACAAATTAATTTCTTCTTGATTGCTTGGAGCAAGAACACTTTTTACAACCGCTAGATTAATAACTAAATATTTTTCTAAATTATTAGCTGCATAGAATAATATTTGGTTTATTTCACCAATCAATCTTCTTATGTCACCAGTATTTCTTCTAGCTATGAAAGATATAGCATCAGGTGAAAGAGTGTAAACATTGTTTGCTTCTTGGAATTTCTTATTGATAATTTCAACAACGTTTTCAATTTCTGGTCTTTGTATTGTTAATGTTATTCCTGAGTGAAACCTTGATTTAATTCTGTTTTCAAATCCAGTAAGTAAATCAATGTTTTTATCAGAGGTAAAAACAATATATTTATTGTGTTTAACGGAGTTATTGAATATATTAAATAAAACTTCATTTATTTTTGTTCTACCAGACAAGATTTGGATGTCATCAATCAATAATAAGTCATATTCAAGATATTCATCTTTAATTTTTTCTATGAGAGTTTTATCATCAGAGATTAAACCGCTATATATATGTCTACTAAAATCGTCAGAAGAAACATATTTAACTGACTTATCAGGGAAGATTTTTATAAATTCATTACCGATAGCATGTAATAGGTGTGTTTTTCCTAAACCAACTCCTGCGCTTATAAATAAAGGACTTATAAAATGGTCGGTAGTTACTTGTTTACCAGCAATATATGCAGAATTATTGAAAGCACCAACAACCATATTATCAAATGTTAGACTTCTATTAACGCCAACAACCTTTCCTAATGGTTTATATTCAAATTTTGATGTCAAAACTATATTTTCATTTTCAGAAATAACTTTTATTTCATAGTTTGTTGATTCATATGAATTAAATTGATGAATTAAATCATTTAAGTAGTCATTTATGATAACTTGTTTTGTAAAATTGTTTTTAGCCAAGCAAGTTATGGTGTTGCCACTCACGTTTTTTATTTTTAAACTTGAAACAAACTTGTCAAAAAAATCTTTGTTTTGGCCCTTTTCTTTAAGAGCAGCCAAAGCATCCGCAAAATGTTGCAAAATCTTTTCTGAAATATTTTGTCCCATATTGAGTTTTTATATTATAAATTAATACATATTATAATTAATTTAATTATTTTTGTTTAGAGAGGTAACTATGCAAAGAACATATCAACCAAACAAAGCTAAAAGAGCTAAAACTCACGGGTTTTTAGTTAGATCCAAAACATCTAAAGGAAAAAAGGTTCTTAAGGCTAGAAGAAAAAAAGGTAGAAGAAGACTTACTGTTTCAGATGAAAGATAAGTCATCCACCAATCTTGTTTCTATTAAAAATAACAGAGAAATAGTTGTTATTTTAAGAAAAAGCAAGAAATCAAACCTTCCGTTTCTAACTTTATGAATGTCTAAGCATTCTAATAAGTCTGAGATTGATTACGCATTACTTGTTAATAAAACTCAATTTAAGACAGCTGTTGTTAGGAATAAAATTAAAAGACAACTAAGATCAATGCTTTCAAACTCCGATTTAAGTGGTGGAATCAAAATCTTAATTAAACCTAACTCTACCTACTTAAAAAAGAGTTATAGCACCATCGAACAACAATTAATTGCAACAATAAAAAAATATCAAAATGGGAAATAAATCAGCATTAAATTATTCAGACATACAAACTAACAACTCTACTGTTGGTAGCCCATTTTGAAGTCATTCTACTCCTAAACCTGGAGCCGCTGTTAAGAAAGTATTTAAGCAAATATGAAGATGAATTAAAATTGCCATCTTCTTATTTATGATGCTAATGGGTTTGTGGGGATGTTTTCAATCTATGATTGACAAAACCGTTATGCAAAATTCAGCTATTGGCCAAGGACTTGAATTTGGTTTTCCTTTTGGAACAACCGGTGATTATAGATTTGACTTGCAAATGGCTCCAAACTCAGCGCAATATAATACTTTAACTACTTGAGGTATTGCTGCAACTGGATGTCATAGCCCATTTTATGCTTTCTTCGTTTATCTTCCTGCCCAAATAGTTAATGAATTTATGTGAGCAACAAATTCTTGATGGGGCGGACTAAACGCATTGTTAGCTATATTCTTACTTTTATTAGTTATTCGTATTTTAACTATGGCTATGTCATTAAAATCATCTCTTCAGAATGAAAAAATGACAGAAGTTCAAGGACAGATTGCTGAAATTAATGCCAAATATAAAGATGCAAATGATATGCAATCAAAACAAATGAAGCAGCAAGAAATAATGGCTATTTATAACAAAAATAATATTAAGCCATTTGCTGCCTTTGAACAAATGTTCTTAACTTTACCGATATTCTTGATTATTTACAGGGTTGTAACTATCGTTAGACCAATTAAAGTTACTGTATTATTCAACCTATGGAACTTTGCCGCTTCACCACTTACACAAATATTTAATAACTTCGTTTCTGGTGGTTGAACATATATTTTCTTCTTGGCTTTGGTAATTGGTAGCCAAATATTCTCTATGAAGATGCCACAATATTTTGCAAGCAAACGTAGTAGAGCTGCAGCAACACAATCTGATGCAGGAAAGAAACAATATAAGAAAACACAAAGAACACAAAACATATTTATGATTGTTATGTGTGCAATAGTCGCCTTCTCTGCTGTTGGTGTTGGTCTTTACTGATTCCTTAACTCACTATTTACAGTTGCGCAAGCTTGAATAATGCACATCATTATCATGAAAAAACGTGATAAAGACAGACAATCTAGCGCTAGAGTTGTAAGTTTTGAAATCTAATGGAAAACATTCGACACATATTGAAAAAACAGAAATTTTTACCATCAAAAAATATGGGACAAAATTTTTTGTCAGATCAAACAGTGATCGATGAGATTTGCTCAAATATACCTGACGTTAGTAAGTTCGATGCTATTTTAGAAATTGGTCCAGGCCTTGGTGCAATTACAACCCATTTATTATCTCTTTCTAAGCCATTAATATGTGTTGAATTAGATAAAAGGTTATTTGCCCACTTAAAAACTAAATTTTCTCAAGCTAAAAACCTCACTTTATTAAATGATGATTTTCTCGACCTCGATCTAAATTCATTGCTTGGTCAATACAAAAAAGTTATTGTTATAGCTAACATCCCCTATTCTATAACTACACCAATCGTTTTAAAGTGTTTACAGTTTAACAAGATTTCTTCTTTATACATAATGGTGCAAAAAGAAGTGGCAGATAAGTGATTTTATAAGAAAACATCCAATAGAAATGCTGCAACCAACATTATCAATTACTATTTTGATGTCAACAAAATAATGATAATTAAAAAAGCGGCCTTTGTTCCTTCTCCAAAAGTTGATTCTGCCATAGTTTTATTAACAAGAAAAGAAAACGAACAATATGATCCCAAGTTTTATCAATTTCTTCGTCCGTTTTTTCTTGCTAAAAGAAAGAAGTTACTAAATAATTTACCTCCCTACATTAAAAAGGAAGATATGTTGTCACATCTAGTTGAGTTTGGGTTCGATGAAAATGTTAGAGCTGAAATGTTTGATTATAATCAATGATTAAAACTATATAAGATATATAACAAATAATATGAAACTCAAAGCTTATCCAAAAATTAATTTATGTTTGAAGGTTTATAAGGGCCTTTCTAGTGGAAAACACAAAATTGATTCCATTGTTTTTCTTTATAAAAAAATTCATGACACCATCCATATTAAAAAAGCTAACAAATTAAGTGTTATTTATAAAGAAGGAAAGAAATATATAGAACTTAGTGATTGTTTGATAACAAGATCGCTTCAGTATTTAAATGCCAAATATGGAATTAACATTAATTATAAGATTAATGTTATTAAACGTGTTCCATTTGGTGCTGGTTTGGGTGGTGGCTCTTCTGATGCTGCTGCAGTTATTAACTGGATAATGAAAGACTATCCACAACACGAACTTGATTTAAAACAAATTGCTGTAGAGCTTGGTAGTGACATTCCTTTCTTTTTAACAAATTACCAAACAGCAAGAGTTAAGAACTTGGGTGAATATGTTGCACCAATTCACGACTTGCGTTTAAAAGTTAGACTGGTTATAAGCCAAACATTTTGTTCCACAAATTCAATTTTTAGAGCCTTAGAATCTGACAAAGATTATGTATCCCAAGTTGATGTTAACCATATTCTTAGGAAATATTTATATAAACAACATTTAAATGTTGTTTATAATGATTTAACAAAATATGTAATACAAAATTATAGTGAGTTAAAACCCATATATGAAGGTATTAAAGGCGAGAAATTTTTTACCGGCAGTGGTGGCACTATCGTAGTAATCGAGGGAAAAAATGAAAGTTAGAGCGAGATACGCACCTAGTCCAACAGGTTTCTTCCATGTTGGTGGAGCAAGAACAGCACTATTTAATTATTTATATGCAAAGCATATGAATGGTGATTTTATTCTTCGTATTGAAGACACCGACACAGAAAGAAACGTTGAGGGTGGTATTGAAAGTCAAATTGATAACCTTGTTTGAATGGGTATTAAGATTGATGAATCAGTTAAGAACCCAGGTAAGTTTGGACCATACCAACAAACACAAAAACTTAAAAGGTATCAAGAACTTGCTTATAAGTTACTAGCTGAGGGCAAGGCATATCGTTGTTTTTGCACTAAGGAAGAATTAGACAAAAATAGAGAAGCAGCAATGTCTGGTGGAGACACACCTAAATATAACAGACACTGCTTGTATTTAACAAAAGAAGAAATCCAACAAAAATTAGACGCTAAGATTCCATTTACAATTAGATTGAAGATTGACGATAATGCACAATATACTTGGGATGACATGATAAGAGGAAAAATTACTGTTCCAACTTCTGCTCTTACTGATCCAGTTATTTTAAAATCAAACGGAATTCCAATGTACAACTACGCAGTAGTTGTTGATGATCATGATATGCAAATCACTCACGTATTAAGGGGTGAGGAACATATATCAAATACTCCTTATCAATTAGCTATTAAAAAAGCGCTTGGTTGGGAAAATGATCCAATCCAATATGGTCACTTATCTGTAATTGTTAATGAAACTGGCAAAAAATTGTCGAAACGTGATAAAACACTAAAACAATTTATTCAAGACTACCAGGATATGGGCTTTATTCCTGCAGCTATTGATAATTTCCTTGCTTTGCTTGGCTGGTCTCCATCAAATAACAAAGAAATAATGCCAATGGATGAAATGATTAAAGACTTTGAAATTAAGAAAGTTTCTAAAGCGCCAACATTCTTTGATTTCAAGAAGATGTTATGAGTTGGAAATAAATATTTCATTGCTTTTCCTGATGACCAATATTTAACTTTTGTTAAAAAATTCATAACAGTCGATTTTAAAGACTTTGGAGATAGAAAAGACGATATTATTCTTGTTTTCAAAAAACAAATTTCATATGCTCAAGAATTGAATTCATTAATTACTGACACATTCTTGAAACCATTCGAAGTTACTGAACAAAACAAGAATTTGTTATCAAACCCAGCATGACAAAAAACACTAAAAGTGTTTATAGAGACAATAAATAGTGTTCAAGATAACATAACATTTGATTCAGCTAAAGATATTATTAACAAAACAAAAGAAATATCTGGAAACAAAGGGCAAGATTTATTCATGCCAATCAGAATAGCTATTACTGGTAATGAACACGGCCCTGAACTTAATAAAATAATTAGCATATTAGGTAAAAAACGAATTAAAGAAAGATTATCAAAGGTATTGTAGTATAAATAAGAGGTAGGAATAACTATGGAAAACAAACAATTAATAACTCTAGCTTATGAATTAGCTAAAACAAAATATAAAAATAAACCGTTTACATTTGAACATCTTTGAGCTGATTTAGTTAAGAAAGCTAAATTAGACAAAGATGAACAAAAGAATGCGGGTTATGTTTATACATGCATGTTGCAAGACCGAAGATTTATCTTTGTTGGTAATAAAGAATGACAAATTCGTGAGTTTCTTACAATAGAACAACAAAAAGAACAAAGTCATAAATTGTATGACTTCAGTAAAGAAACTGAACAAGCTAAACAAATTGCTGACAAGAACGATAAAGAAATGTATGAACAAGAAAATTATCGTACTGAAGAGCAAGAAGAAGAAATTTACAAAGACAACAAAAACCGTCTTGCTTATGATACAGATCAGGACGATGATGAACCAGAAACTGAATCTAAAGAACAGGTTGATGAAGAATAAAGGTGCTAGCTAAAAAGCATCTTTTTTATTTTTGTTATTTTTAATAACAAAAATAATAATAAAATATAAGTAAGGAGCTTCTTATGAAATTAATTGAAAATATTAAAAATAGAAAATATGCATTAGTTAATATGAATGAAATGTTAACTAAAGCAGCAAAAGGACACTATGCAGTTCCAGCAATTAATATTAATAATCTGGAATGAATTGGTGCTGTTTTAGATGCTGCTCAACAAGCCAGGTCACCAATTATTTTAGGTGTTTCATCTGGTGCCGCTAAATATATGTTTGGATGAAAAAATGTAGTTAATATGGTTCAAAACACCATGATAACTAAAAAAATAACTGTTCCTGTTGCTTTGCATGTAGATCATGGTTCATATGAAGCTTGTGTCGATGCTCTTAAAGCTGGTTTTACATCCGTTATGTTTGATGGATCTAGCTTTCCATTTGCTGAAAACTTAGCAAAAACTAAAGAAATTGTTAAGTTAGCTGGTAAGAAAAAAGCCACTGTTGAAGCGGAAGTTGGTGGAATTGGTGGTAGTGAAGATGGTGTTACATCCAATGGTGAAATAGCTAATGTTGGTGAGTGCGCTTGTATTGCTGCACAAACCCAAATTTGTTGCTTAGCTGCTGGAATTGGTAATATTCATGGTATCTACCCAGCTAATTGAAAGGGATTGAATTTTACTAAACTAGAAGAAATTTCTAAAGCAGTTAATGGTAAACCACTTGTTTTACATGGTGGAACAGGAATTCCTGTAGATCAAATTAAAAAAGCAATCAGTTTAGGTATTTGTAAAATCAATGTTAACACAGAATGTCAACTAGCATTTGCTGATGCTACTAGGAAATATATTGTAGCTAAACATGATTTGGATAAGAAAGCCAAAGGCTTTGATCCAAGAAAATTATTAAAACCAGGTACTGAAGCTATTAAAGAAACTGTTATAGGAAAAATTAAAATGTTTGGTTCAGCTAATAAGGCATAATATGAATTTATTCGTTGGCATTGTTGGATTACCAAATGTTGGTAAATCAACACTATTCAATGCAATAACTAATTCCCAAGTCGAAGCTGCAAACTATCCATTTGCTACAATTGAACCAAATGTAGGGATAGTACCAGTTCCAGACAAAAGATTATTTGCTCTTTCTAGTTTAATTAATCCAGCTAAAACAACACCAGCAATTTGCAGGTTTGTTGATATTGCAGGTTTAGTTAAAGGCGCAAGCAAAGGTGAAGGATTAGGAAATAAATTTCTTGCCAACATCCGCGAAGCGGATGCTATCTGTCATGTTGTTAGATGTTTTGCTAACAAAGATATTACACACGTTTACAATAGTGTTGACCCAAAAAGGGATGTTGAAATAATTAATTTGGAATTAATTGTTGCTGATCATGATGTTGTTAATAAAAAAATTGAGAAAGTACATAGAAAAGCTATATCTGGGGATAAAGAAGCAAAATTCTTAGACAATTTGTATGCTAAAGTTCAAAAACAATTAATGGATAACAAATTAATAAAAGATTTATCTTTTAGTGATGAAGAATATAAACAAATTAAGATGGATAACTTCTTAACTTTTAAACCAACACTTTTCATCGCCAACGTTGATGAGGCAAGTATAGCTAACCCCGAAAACAACATTTACTTGCAACAATTAAAACAATGTTGTAAGAAAGACGACATTATTGTTCCTATTTCTGCTCAAATTGAGTATGAAATATCAAAATTAAATGAACAAGATAAAAAAACCTTTATGACTGATTTAGGATTAAACGAAACAGGATTATCCAAGGTTATTGTTCAAGCTTATAAGTTACTAAATTTATCTACATTCTTTACCTTTGGTAAAGATGAAGTTAAAGGATGAACATTTATTAATGGAATGACTGCACCAGAATGTGCTGGCATAATCCATAGTGATATTCAAAAAGGATTTATAAGAGCTGAAGTAATGAATAGTTCAGATCTTATTGAATTAAAATCAGAAAATGAAGTTAAAGCAAAAGGATTGCTTCGTGTTGAAGGGAAAGACTACATTATTAAAGATGGTGATGTTGTCTACTTCCGATTTAATGTATAGGAGATAGTTATGGCAAAAATTAATGCATTTAGAACTCAAAAAGGATGAATTGAAGTAATTTGTGGACCAATGTTTTCTGGAAAGTCAGAAGAACTTTTAAGAAGAATTGGACTACTTAAATTTTCTGAAGTTAAATATTTATTATTTACTCCAGCTGCTGATACTAGATCTGGTCAAAAAATAGCTAGAAGCAGAGATGGTAGAAAGATTGAATCAATAACTGTTAAGAACTCTAGAGAAATTATTGAACATGTAAATAATGGATCTGATGATGTTCAAGTTATTGCTATCGATGAAGCGCAATTCTTTGATAATGAACTGCCAGAGGTTTGCAATTATTTAGCTAATAATGATTACATAGTTATTGCCGCCGGTCTAGATATGGATTCATTTGGTAGACCATTTGAACCAATGATGAAACTTTTAGTATACGCTGAACAAATTACTAAACTAAAAGCTGTTTGTACAAACTGCGGTGCATCGGCATCATATTCTGCTCATACTAAACCAAGACCTGTAGATGCACAAATACTTGTTGGTGATACAAATGAATATACAGCTCTTTGCCGACACTGCCACCAACAAGCTAAACTAAATCCAAACAACTTCCCAAAAGTAAAAAAAGCCAAGATATAGTATATAACTATATTATTAATATAAAAGAGAGGAGAGCGCACAATGAACTATCCAATGGAACAATTAGCTATAATTGCCCCAATCATTTTTATTGTTTTGGTTGTTGCTTTTCCAATAATCGGAGTGTTTGGTGGTTGGAAGCGAGCTGCTTTTTGAGGTGGCGGAACACTTATCTTTTATAGTATTGGATTGTTAGTTTGATCCCTTGCAAACGGCGCAATAGCTGGCACCCTTACTCCTATTATTTCTAGTTTATTGAGTGCAACTGTGCAATCTGCTGATATGACAAATTTAACAGCATCAGTTATGGCTCCAGTCTTCTTTATTCTTTGAATGGCAATTTCTGAATTGATCATTTTAATAAACTATTATGCATGAGGTAAGAAAGTTCTTCATCTTAAAAAAACAACGCGATGCAAACGGTAACGTGATACAAGTTCAAGTCACAGCAAAGAAACGTGTTATTAACGGTGTTGTTGGTGGTGTTGGAATGGGTTTAGCTATGCTACCATCCACAATTGCCTTTACTCAAGTAGCTTATTTTGCGACAACAACAACCGCAACCAGGAAAACAAATGGTCTTTCCTATGGTTTATATAAAAACTTATTAACTCTTACAAAAGGAGTAAGTTGATTTTCATACTATGGATCAACAAAATCGTATGAAGATTATGATGCTATTCTTAGCGCTTTGGGTTTAACTAGCAAGACAATTACCGTTACTGATCCCGAAACGGGTGAAACAACAGAAAAACCGGTAATAAATGCACTGACTGATACATTCAATGAACTAGGCGACATTGTCAATAATACAGAAGATGGCTCCGAAACAAGTGTTGGCGACAAAGTTAATGAGTTTGCAACCGGCTGAAACAATTTAGTTGATGCCGCAGGTGACGAACTAACTAGTATATTCTCTTCTGAAAATGTTACATCTTTAGTCCCATCACTTTTAGGGTTGGATTCTGAAGAATCAGCAGTTGCAGCAATTACCAATGATAACTACCAAACTTTCGTTGACACATTTGACGATATGTTAAATCAATACAAATCAGTTTCATATGAAAATGAAGATGGCGAAGCGGTTGACTTTACTGAAACTAACACAATAGAAATTCCTCAATCTTCTTTCGATACAATATCTGATGTGATTAGTAGTTTTGTTGACACGAGCGCATAACTGAAGAACAACAAGAGACAGTTGACGCAAAACTTGCTGACCTGCTTGGATTAATGTTCTCAGTAGCATAATAAAAAAAACAGCGAGTTTAGTTCGCTGCTTTTTTAATGGTCAGTTTTACCAAGCCATAACCATTATTGAAATTATTTAATATTTTGCTTACATGGGCCATATTTTGTTGCCAAATCTCATATATATATATATATGTATATATAATGACTGCGAATGAGGAAACAAAATATGGAAAATAATCAATCATTTGAACAAAACAATGAATCTACCACTAAATCTTCATCAAATGAAGGTAATGGTAAGAAAACAAAGAAAAAAATCCTTCTAGGATGTTTATTTGGTGTATTAGGGGCTGGAGCAGTTACTGCAGGTGTAGTTGTACCATTAAAATGTTGTAATAATGATCCTACAATTAAATGCATAACTGTTGATGAAGATCAAAAAGCTTTAACTTCTAATGATTTAACTATTAATGTAAAGGGCCCAGTTGGAGCTGTACTATCTAAACTTCAACTAGTGAAAAAAGACAGTAGTGGGGTGCAAAAAGAATATGCTAGATCCAACAATGTTACAATTCCACAGACAGGAACAGTTGAAATTACTTTCACCACTTTATCAAAAATTGATTCAAATCTTACCGGTTTAGAGTTGGCATATAAAATTGATGGTGAAAAAGCATCTAACATTACAGGTTTTAGTTATACAATAATTAAACTAACCTCTATAGACTTAGACACAACCAAGGTTAAAACTAGTTATTTTACTAATGAAACTCTTGATTTGTCCAATTTAGTTGTTACTGGTACATTCTCTGATGGAAATAGTAGAGCGCTTGAAGCTGGTGAATATACTACAAGCCCTGCTAGTGGTTCAAAATTATCAACCACAGGCAAAATAACTGTAACTGTGACTGCGGTTGTTGATGCATCCATAACTAAAACATTCGACGTTACTGTTGCCGATCCAGTATTACAATCTATCACATTGGACACTACCGGGGTCCAACTACAGTATTACACAGACAACTCATTGGATTTAACCGAACTAGTTGTTACTGGTACATTCTCTGATGGAAATAGTAGAGCGCTTGAAACTACCGAATATACAACAAGTCCTGCTGATGGTGACCAATTAAGATCTGGTTCAACAACTGTAACTGTTACCGCTAATGTAGGTGGAATAAGTAAGCAGCAAACATTTAATGTTTCTGCTTACGATGCATATCAATGGTCATTAGATACCACAAATGTTACTTGTTCGCTAACTGGGTTTTACGGTTATTTATCAAATACAACTATAAAAATTCCAAGTACGCATTATGATAATTCTACTTCACTATCTTATGAAGTAACATCTATTGGCAGCGAGGCATTCTATACTAAAAGTGATGTTGAGAACCTTATTATCCCCGATAGTGTTAAAACAATTGGCGCTAAAGCATTTTATTCATGCGGTAAGTTAGCATCAGTAGAACTTGGTGAAGGTGTTGAATCTATCGAAGAAAGTGCGTTTGAATGAGATTATTTAATTACTACAATTACTATTCCTGTTAGCGTTACATTAATTGGCAACAACGCATTCGCAGATTGCGATGGCCTAGCCACAATTAATTATAACGGTACAAGCAGTGCATGAAACTCAATAAGCTTTGGTAGCAATTGACACAGTGGTGTATCAGCCACAGTTGTTCACTGTGCTGATGGCGTTGATGTACCATTGTCTTAATAAAGTTAATAACAGACAAAGCATAAAAAAATGTTGTTAGGATTTGTTATCTCTAACAACATTTTTTATTTTTTCTCTACTTAATATATTATTTCTTTATGTAGTTAGCTTCGTGATTGTTATTGTGATCTACTCTTTGGCTTCTTTCATCAACTTTAGATTGACAGAATCTTTCGTCGAAAGATAGATAACCTGTTATTCTACTAATTTCACAAATGTGTGTTGAACCACAAACTGGGCATTTCTTTTGTCCTGGTTGTAAATATGTAACTTTTCCCATAGTAATAATCCTTATTTGTACTCTTTATTAATTATAATTCTTTTTTCTTTTAATGATTCTGGAACCAGAATAATTCTTTGATTTGATGAACCTCTTCATTGAATTTCTTCACTTTTTAGTTTGTTAATGAAAGGTCCATCAACTAGTACATCAATATTTTCTAGTAATTGTTTGATATGAACATTCTTTTTAGATAGTTCCATCAGTTGCTCTCAAGTATAACCTGTATATGATCAAATATTTATATTTGCTTTCTTTAGAGCTTTAGCTAGATAAGCAAATGGTTCTGGTTGATCAAATGGATCGCCACCACTGAATGTAACACCAGCTAGATATGATTGATCAATTGTTTTAGCTATTTCTTCATCTAAATCAATTAATGCTCCACCATTGAAATCCCAAGTGTGTTTATTAAAACAATCTGGACACCCATGGCTACAGCCCTGACTAAAGAAAACCTTTCTTAGTCCTGGACCATTGGCATTAGATTCAAGAATGCTAGCCAATCTTATTTTCATATTATTTGCCTTTGCAATCTAGACAATATCTAATATGGAAGTTAATTCCTAAGTAGTTAATGTTTGTCTTAGCGTAAGCGTATGTTACAACTCTCATAATATCATCTGGAGTTGGGTATGAATCAAATTCAACATATGATATATGACCACCATTACATAATTCATGGTAAGGTGCTTCAATAGCAACTTTCTCAGCCCAAGTTATTGGATAATCAACAGGAACATGGAATGAGTTAGTGTAATAACCTTTTGTTGTTACTCATGGAATCATTCCAAATTCTTTTTCATCAAGTGGGAAGAATTTTCCACTTAGTCCTTCAGCAGGAGTTGCATAGCAAGCGAAGTTCAACTTATATTGTTTTTTGAACTTGTCACAGTTTTCTCTAATTCTTTTAACAATAGTGTAACCAAGTTCTTGAGCTTCTTTGCTTTCACCATGGTGTTTGCCAATTAGTAGTTTTAATGTTTCAGCCAAACCAATGAAACCGATACCTCATGTACCGTGTTTTAGAATTGGTTCAATTGAATCATCTCTTTGTAAACCTTCAGATCCAACAATTAAACCTTCTCCGCAAACAAATGGCATATCTTTAACTTTAAGTCTTTTTAATGTGTCATATCTGTGCATTAATTGTAGTCTTACTTGTTCACATAAATCATCTAATGATTTAAAGAATGTTTCAAGATTTTTATTAGCCTTCATAGCTAGTCTTGGTAGGTTCATAGTACATGGTGCAATGTTTCCACGACCCTCTACACATGGCTTTCCGTTAATATCAGCTAGTAAATATGTTCTACAACCCATAGTTGCAGGCATAATACCTTTTTGATAGTATTCATTATTAAATGTAGCATCAATATTCATGAATGTTGGGTTCATTCTCTTTGATGCAACCTTACATGCTAGTTTAAATAGATAGAAGTAAGGATCTTTTGGATTTCTATTAACTCCCTCTTTAACTCTAAAAATAATGTTTGGGAAAATTGGTTGTTCTCCACAACCTAATCCTTTATCATATTCTTCTAGAAAGCAACGACAAACAAGGGCAGCATCTTCGTTTTCTGGTATTCCGATGTTAATTGAACTGAATGGAACTTGACTACCAGCTCTAGAGTGTAGTGTGTTCAAGTTATATACAACAGCTTGCATTGCTTGGTGTACTCTTTTTTCAAGAAGTTTTTGGACAACATCATTATCTTGTCATTTTCCACCACCAATTTTTAATTCTTCAACTATTTTTCTTCTAGTACTTGGAATGGTAATAGCGATATCATTATCAAAGTTAGGGTGTGATTGACCACCAAACATATCGTTTTGACTAGCTTGAAGAGCAATACATAGTATAGCACCAGCAGTTTCAATACTTGTTGGTGGGTTAATTGTTCCACAACCTGTGTTAAAACCTTTTTGTAATAGTTTTCTAGTTGGTAGGTGTAAACAGTTGGTTGTTAGGTTGTAACTATCAAGGTCGTGAATATAGTAGTCACCAGATTCGTGGTGAGCAGCTACATCTTTTGGTAAGTGTTTTAAAAGCATGTGTCATTTGTTTGACTCAGAAGCAATTCTTAGCAATTTAGCTGAGAAGTTGTTACCGACATTTGCGTTATCACGGTCAGTTTCAATACCAATTTTGTAAATTGTTGTCATCAAACCACTACCACGTTCTCGGACTTTGTTACGTTCAACACGGTAAGCTTGATATTTTCTAGCTAGCGTCTTAAAACCAGCAGAAACCAAAGATTCAACAACATAATCTTGAATCTCTTCTACTTCTGCTGAATCTTTGTTTTCAGCTTCTATTTTTTTAATTACACTATCTGTAATCTTTATAAGATTATCTTCAGATATAGCGATATTGTTTGCTACGGCTGCAGCAATAACTGCATCATGAATTTTTGAAGGATTAAATTTTACTTCTCGACCATCTCTTTTAATTACTTTCATATTATTTACTTCCTTGATTTACTTTACTAATTGCTATATTGATTGGAGCACAAAGACTCAATTTAACAAATTCAACTGTTTTTGCTATCGGTTCTTTTAAAAGTTCTGTTTCTTGTTTAGAAAACTTTCCAAGAACATGATCTACCACCGTGGCGTGTTCTGGATGACCAATTCCTATTTTGAATCTAACAAAATCTTCAGAACCCAACTTTGCTATGATGTCTTTAATTCCATTATGACCACCAGATGAACCACCAGTTTTTATTTTAAAATCTCCTGGTTTTAGGTCAAGATCGTCATGAATGACGATGATGTCTTGTGGTTTTATCTTGTAGAACTTAGCAACTTGACCAACACAATTGCCCGACAGGTTTACTAATGTTGTTGGTTTAATAAACATAACCTTTTGGTCGTTTATTGTTGCGACAACATAATCGCCTTCGAAACTATTGGATTCAATATTAAGACCAAGATCAGATAATATTGCATCTATGGCCATAAAACCTACATTATGACGGGTATTTGTATATGGCTTGCCCACGTTACCAAGCCCCACAACTAATTTCATTTGTAAAATTATTATATATAAATATAAAAATACAAAAAATAAATATATTTATTTTATTACTTTTTATATTTTTGAGTGTTAATAAAAGAAAAAATACAGACTTTTTTCTGTATTTAATCTTATGTAATTTTACTTAACAATTTTAATGCTTGGACCCATTGTTGAAGATAAACTAATGTTTTGAATGTAGTCACCTTTAACTGTTGTTGGTCGTTTAGATTTAATAAAGTCTAATAAAGCATTAATATTTTCAACGATATCTTTTGAATCAGCTGAAACCTTACCAATTTTCATATGGATGTTTCCATATGTATCAGTACGGTAGTTGTATTTTCCTTTTTGGAAGTCTTTTACAGCTGCTAGTACATTGGGAGTAACTGTTCCTAATTTAGGGTTAGGCATTAAACCTTTAGGACCTAATACTTTACCTAATTTAGATAGTGGAACCATGAACTTAGGACTTGTAATAATTAAGTCAAAGTCCATTCATCCACCCTTAATTTCATTAATTAAGTCAGTTGTACCAACTTTAATTCCCAATTCTTTAGCTTGTGCATCACTGATTGTATCAGTAATAGCAACAATTCTAATCTTTTTACCGAAGTAATGAGGAAGAGCAATAGTACCTCTAAGTTGTTGTTCTGCTTTTGTTGTATCAAGATTTAACTTGATTGCAATATCAATAGCGCCATCAAACTTAGTTGTAGATGTTTTCTTTGCTAATTCAACTGCTTCTTTTACAGTATAGAACTTAGTTCGATCTACTAACTTAGCGTTAGCAGTATATTTTTTACCATGGAAAGCCATTATTTCTTACCTTCCTTAGCAGTTTTATTAGGTGAAAGATCAACACCTTGAATCTTAATACCCATTTGTTTTGCAGTACCTGCAACACATCTTAAAGCTGCTTCTTCATCATACACAGCTAAATCAGGCATTTTGTACTTTGCAATTTTCATTGCTTCTTCTTTAGAAATGGTTGCAACTTTGTCTGTAAGTTGGTTATGACCAGCTTTTTCAACTTTTGCTGCTTTTTTTAATAAAACAGATACTGGTGTAGTTTTAATAATAAATTTGAATGATTTATCACTGTAAGCAGTAATTTGTACTGGTACAACTTCACCCATTCTGTCTTTAGTTTTATCGTTGAATTGTCTAGTAAATTCAGCCATGTTAATACCATAACTAGCTAATGTAGTTCCTGGTTTAGCTTGACCTCCAATTAAGTGGACAATTGCTACTCTCGTTATAACTTTTTCCTTAGCCACAAGCAACACCTCCTATAAGTTGTTCTCTACGTGGTACGATCTAAAATTAAATCTCTCCCACACGCTAATATTGCATAAAAGATTTTATGCTATATTATTCTATACCAAAAAGTATAAAAAATGTAAAATATTTATATATGGCAAACTATGCAATAATTTTAGCGGCAGGAATGGGTAGTAGATTAGACTATCCAACACCAAAATGTTTTCTTAAGATTAATAAGAAACCAATTTATCAATATAGCCTAGAATTATTTGCAATAATTAACCAAATTAAAAAAGTAATTCTTGTTGTTCCCAAACAATATTCTGGGATTAAATTTAACAATAAAAAAATAATGGTTGTTTCAGGTGGTAAAACAAGAAATGATTCATTTGAAAATGGAATATGAGCTTTGAAAAACTTAAAAGCGAATGATAAGATTATTGTTCACGATGCAGCTAGGATTAATTTACAGATAGGAGACATAGTTAAATTAATTAAATGTAAAGAAGCGTTTGGAACACTATGTTACATTGGCCCAAGTAATAAAGCAGATTTTAGAATCGGTATGTACAATATTCAAACACCACAATTTTGTCTTTATTCAATTTACAAGAAAGCAGAGAAAAATAGTGATGGAAAAGACATGTTTAGCTATTTAAATTTAAAGCCAAAAAAGAAAAACTTTATTATTTCATCCAATAAAGCACAAAATTTTAAAATTACGTTTAAAAAAGATTTATTAAAAGCAAAATCTATTTAACTTTTACTTAAAATTATTTATAATTTTAAGTATGCGAGAACCTAAGGATTTTGAAAAACAATTCAAAGAAAAGTGTGTTTTGCACGAATTTAAACCGCAAAAAGAAGCAAATGCGATTGCTGTTGGCGGTATGATTTCTGCAGGTAAATCGACAATTGTAGAACAAATAGTAAAAAAATATGGTTTTGAACCAATTTATGAACTATCTAATGATCCAAATGATTTAACTAACATCTTGTTGGAAAGAATGTACAAAAGAGAACAAATTGCCCAATCTGTTTGTCAAATTCAATTTTTATTAAATAGGTTTACCAAATATAAGGAAGCTATATTGAATAATAACAATCCAGCTACTAAAGTTTTTGATAGAACTATTTTTGAAGATAGATTATTTGCTTTCCATAATATGTTATCTCAACCAGATGTTTTTGAATATTATGAAAAGCTATGAAGAAGCCAAGTTCAACAACTTCTATACGAAGTGGGTACACCAAAGCTTTACATAATATTAAAGTTAGATTGAAAACATTTCTTGGAGAGGCTTTATAAGAGAAACAGAGCTGTTGAAATAAAAAATTTCAAGAAAAACGAAGAATATTTCAAGTTGTTAAATAAAGGTTATATTGAATACTTAACTTCTGTTTGTGCAACATACAGAATTCCATATGTAGTAATTGATGTTGCTGGCTTAACTGTAAAACAAGAAATGGAAATAATTGATCAAGAATTTAAGAAACGGGGAATAGTTTCAAAAAAGACAAGATAAATAACTTTGTGTTTACAACAAAATATACTTGTCTAAACAATCAAATTTTCTTATTAATTAATTTTTGTTGTTTTGTTCAAAAATTTTCCACCCTTATTTTTTTATAATAATATATATATATTACTTATGAAAAGAAATAAATTGTTTTTAACGATAGCTAGTTTATCTATAACATCAACAACTCCGCTTGTTGTTTTAGCTAGCTGTAATGATGGTCAAGATACTAAATACAAAGTAACAATAAACCTAAATGGTGGTACTTTAGATGGTAGAACTGGAACAATTAGTAAAGAAGTTGTTTCTGGTTCGACATATTCTAGTCTTGGTCCACCTAATAAAGAGGGTCATACTTTTCTTTGTTGAACAAAGGATGGAGTAAAAGTCAATTTAACAGACAAGATTACTTCTGCTGTTGCAATTACTGCTTCATGAGAAGCGGCTAAATACACAGTAACGATAAACCTAGATGGTGGTAAGTTAGATGGTCAAACTGGAACAATTACTAAACAAGTTGATTTAGACGCCACATATGAATCTTTAGGAGAACCAGAAAAAAGAAGGTTATTATTTTGGTGGTTGATTAAAAGATGGTTCTTTAGTTGCTCAAGATAATGTAATTGGTGGTAGTGTTGAAATTAAAGCATCTTGAACTGCAATTCCTCCTACTAAATACACAGTATCGATAAACCTAGATGGTGGTAGTTTAGATAGTAAAACTGGAACAATTACTAAAGAAGTCACTTCTGGTTCGACATATTCTAGTCTTGGCCAACCAACAAAAGAACATTTTACTTTTTCTGGTTGAAAAAAGGATGGAGTAATAGTACAACAAACCGATAAGATTACTTCAAATGTTACAATTACTGCCACATGAACGGCTCTTGAACGTTACAAATTTACTCTTGCTTTAACAAATTGTAAAGTTAATGGCGGTACTTCATATACTGAATCCGTAGAAGACGGCCAAGTAATTACTTCAGTTAAAGTTACGCTAGATTCAGGTTATCAATTATCAGAAAATTGTGTTCCATCTGGATATAAAACATACTGAAGTAAAAACAGTGATGGTACTTGAACATTATCAGGTTTAACTATATCTGCACCAATCACAATAGCAATTAGTGCTGAAGTAATTAAAAATGCATTTACTCTTACTTTAGAAAATTGTAAAGTTAATGGCGGTACTTCATATACTGAATCCGTAGAATATGGCAAAACAATTACTTCTGTTAAGGTTGCTCCTGATCCAGGTTACAAGTTATCAGACAATTGTGTTCCATCTGAATATAAGTCATACTGAAAAGATAATGGTGATGGTACTTGAACATTATCAGGTTTAATTATTTCTTCACCAACTACAATAGCAATTAGTGCGATTGGTACTACGCCATTTAATAGCTTTAAGTGGTCTTTGGACGAAGAAACTCATACAGGTACGATAACAGAATTTGTTGGTAATGAAAAGGATATTATTATTTGTGAAAAGTATATTAAAGACGGTGTAACGTATAGTGTAACATCAATTGGTAATGGTGCATTTCAAGGATGCGGAGGTATAACATCCGTTGTCATCCCTGATAGTGCAACATCCATTGGCAATAATGCATTCGATAGCTGCAAGGAGATGGTCTCTGTTAATATTCCTAGTGGTGTAACATTTATTGGTGCATATGCTTTTAATAATTGTTTTAAATTATCTTCTCCCCTTGTTATTCCTGAGGGTGTTAATGCTATTTACGCCTCTACTTTCCATAACTGTCGAAAAGTAACTTCAATCACTATCCCTAACGGTATAACATCCATTAACGATAACGCATTCTCTTGATGCACTAGCTTATCTTCTATCACCATTCCTAATAGTGTCACATTTATAGGTACGTGTGCTTTTTATAACTGCTGGGCAATCAAAAAAATAACTATCCCTGATAGTGTTACAACTATTAGTAGTCGTGCTTTTGATACTTGCATGGGACTAGAAACGGCGGTGCTTGGTTCCAAAATATCAAATATTGCTAATTCTCTTTTCATTAGCTGTTCATCTTTGAAATCTGTTACCATTCCTGATAGTGTCACATCAATTAGCACTCGTGCGTTCTACCAATGTACATCTTTAGAATCTATTACTATCCCCGCTAATGTTACATCAATAGAATCGGAGGTTTTCACAAATACTATCGGATTGAAAAGCATAAGTGTTGATCCTAATAATACAACTTATTCATCAGGTAGTTCACCAGAAAACAATTGCATAATGAGTAAAGATGAAACAACTTTACTAATTGGTTGCAAGGCAACACATATTCCAAACACTGTCACAACCATCGATAATAATGCATTCAAAAACTGCACCTCTTTAACGTCACTAGATATTCCAAATAGTGTCACATCCATAGGCCACTATGCATTCGATGGATGTGAGGGTCTGTTAGAAATTACTATCCCTGATAGTGTTACAACAATTGGTAATTGTGCTTTTAGAAAGTGCTATGCATCGACTAAAGTAACCTTTCTTGGTAACATTGAAAACTTTGGTAATTCTGCCTTTGCAAATTGTACTGCATTACAAACTATAGATTTTGGTTCAAAATTAACGAAAATTGGTGAGTCTGCCTTTAGCGGTTGTACTGCATTGAAAACTATAAATTTTGGTTCAGGATTAGAGTCAATTAGTGATTATGCTTTCTCTGGTTGCACTGGTTTGTATTCAATTACTTTGCCTATAACTCTTACAGGTATTGGCAAATATGCTTTCCAAAATTGTTCTGCATTGGAAGAAATTATTTACGAAGGTAAAGTGGACGAATACATAAAAGTTTTCAAGGGTCAGGACTGACACGCTGGAGCTCCTGCAAAACAAGTAATATGTAGTGACGGCACTATAGGTATATAGGTTTGGGATAGTCAGTTAAATTTATATAAATTCCTTATTTCTCAAAACCAATAACATTACAGAAATATCATTATTAAATATCGAAAGCATTTTCATATGAAAATGCTTTTGTTTTATATAACTTGTTTTTCTTTTATACTTTTTGGTTTTATATTTAATCTTTTTAATATTTGCAATATTTGGTTTTTATCGCCAACTAGTTCAATTTCAACTGTTTCTTTATTAAATTTTTTTGAATGAATAACATTTCTTAAGGTTGATGTTATTGTTTTAACTTTATCTAGACTAATTTCAATGGTAATAACATCGCAAAGTGTACACTGTTTAATCTTTGCTTGCTTTAATGTGTCTAGTGTCACAGTTTTATATGTTTGTCTTAGTGGTCCAGGACCAAATTTTATTCCACCAAAGTATCTAACAATTGCAAATAAGCAATAATTTAAGTCAGATATCTTGATTGCGTTGTAAATAGGTTGACCAGCAGTACCGGATGGTTCGCCTGCATCAGTAAAATAATATGTTTTTTCATCCAAAACATATGCGTAACATATATGACTAGCATCAGGATAGTCTTTTTTTAATTGTTTTATTATTTGGTTAATCTTATCTTTTGTATTAACCAAGAAACCAAAGCATAAAAACGTGGATTTTTTAATTGTGAAACTGTTTTTTATGTTTGCTTTTAGTATTTTCATATTTTTATTTTATATAAATATAAAATAATTAAGTTAAAATAGTTTATATGAAAAAACTAGGTATTGACACAAAAAAATATTTGAAAATTCAAAAGAAAGCAATATTAGATAGAATTAAAAAGTTTGATTCTAAGCTTTACTTGGAATTTGGTGGAAAACTAATTGATGATTTTCATGCATCTAGAGTTTTGCCTGGTTTTGAAGCCGATGCTAAACTACAATTATTACTTCAATTTAAGAAAGATGCTGAAGTTATTATTGTAGTTAACGCTCAAGATTTAAATAATAACAAGGTAAGAGGAGATTCTAATCTATCTTACGAGGCCGAAGTACAAAGGTTAATTGGTGTTTATTCAACAATTAACATTCCTATTTGTGGTGTTGTAATTTCCTTGTATGAGGAATCTCAACACGTAAAAGAATTTACTAGATTACTTAGGAATTTAGGTGTTAAAGTGTATAAACACTACAAAATTGCCGGATATCCTAAGGATATTCCACTTATTCTTTCTAAAGAAGGTCTTGGAAAGAATGAATATGTTGAGACTCATAAAAAATTAGTTATAGTAACTGCACCAGGTCCAGGATCTGGTAAGATGGCAACATGTTTAAGTCAACTATATCATGCTCATTTAAAAGGAAAAAGAGCAGGATATGCTAAGTACGAAACATTCCCTATTTGGAACTTACCATTAAAGCACCCAGTTAATATTGCATATGAAGCTGCAACCCTTGAGTTAAATGATGGTAATATGATTGACCCATTCCATTTACAACATTACAAGAAAACAGCTACCAACTATAACAGAGACATTGCTAGCTTTCCTTTGTTAAAAGCAATCTTTGAACAATTATATGGACGAAGTCCATACCATTCTCCAACTGATATGGGTGTAAACATGCTTGGATTTGCAATTACGAACGATAGAGTTTGTGTAGATGCTGCCAAAAAAGAAATAGTGAGAAGATATTATTCAGCTTTAAAAGATGTATTTCTTGGAAAATACGATAATTCAATAGTAACTAAAGCTGAATTGCTGATGCACGATGTTAATGTCAAGGCAGAAGATAGAATTTGTGTTAAAGCTTGTCTTGAGAAACAAAAATCAAGCAAGAATCATGCTGTTGCCATTGAAATAAAGAAGGGTGTAATTGTTTGCGGAAGACAATCTGATGATTTGACAGCTTCTGCAGCAGCCACTCTAAATGCCCTAAAAACACTTGGAAAGATTCAAAACAAGATATATTTAATGTCCCCATATGTTTTAGATCCAATTAGAAAGATGAAATCTTTATCATTCGGTAGTAATGGTAAGCTAAACTTATCTGAAACATTGGTGGCATTAGCTATTCAATCGTTAACAACCCCCCTTGCCGCTATTGCTTTGAAGCAACTTCCTTTATTGAAAGGTGCTCAAGCACATGCAAGCTGTATTTTAAATCAAGCTGAATTAAATATTTTTAAAAAGCTTGGCATAAACATAACTGAACAAGCTGCTTCATACATTTCAACACTTAAGATTGATACAACAAAAGAAAAAGAGGCATAGCCTCTTTAATTATTATTTTGGACTTTCTGGAGAAACTTCAATTGCTTCTTCTGGAGCAGATGAACCACCTTGGGCAGTTGAATCACCAAGTTCAGTATCGTCATTTCTGAAGATAGCCACAGACATTATTCTGTCATCATCTTCGATGTTCATTAGTTTAACACCTTGGGTTGCACGGCTAATGTCTCTTACTTCTTTTAGAGATAGTCTGATAATCATGTTTTTCTTTGTTATCATAAGTGCATCTTCTGTTCCATCAACAGCTGCAGCAAAGACAAGTTTACCTGTCTTAGGAGTAACTTTAAGTGTTGTAACACCCTTAGCACCACGTTTAGTTTCACGGTACTGCTCTACGTCTGTTATTTTACCAACACCACGTGTACCAATTGAAAGAATTTTGTTTCCAGCTAAGCTTGTTGAGAAACCAACAACTGTACCGCCATCAATGTTAATACCTTTAACACCAGCAGCTGTACGTCCCATTGTTCTTACATCTGAAACTTTGAAACGAACAAGTTTACCAGTTGAGTTACCAATGAAGACATTATTGTCTTCAGCAACTATCTTAACATCGAATAGTCTATCACCCTCTTTTAATCCAAGAGCGATTTTACCATTTCTGTTAATGTGTTCATATTCAATTAATGATGTACGTTTAACAATACCATTAGCTGAACAGAAGACTAATGATTTGTTTTCTTCATAATCATCTATTGGTAACATAGTGATAATCTTTTCATCTTTTTGGATTTGGATGAAGTTAATAGCTGGAATACCCTTAGATTGTTTTGAACCAACAGGGATTTCGTGTCCTCTTAATCTATATACTTTACCATAATCTGTAAAGATTAAGATGTCTGTATGAGTATTTCCAATAACAATCTTAGCAACGTTATCATCGTTGTGTGTTGCTGTTCCAGTTACACCAACACCACCACGGTGTTGCGCTCTATATTCGTTGATAGGAAGACGTTTTAAATATCCTCTTGTAGACATAGTGATAACGATGTCTTCCATAGGAATCAAGTCTTCATCATCAATAGATGAAGATTGGTTGAAAGCAATTTCTGTTCTTCTTTCATCACCAAACTTTTCAACTAGTTTGTTTAGAGCAGCAAGAATTAAATCAATTTGTTTGTTTTTGTCATTCAATATTGATTCAAATTCTTTGCAAGCAGCTTCTAATTCTTTAATTTCATTAGTAATCTTAGCTTGTTCCATTCCAGATAATGAACGAAGTTTCATTTCAAGAATTGCTTTAGCTTGAATTTCAGACAATTTATATTTCTTCATCAAGTCTTCTAGCAATTTCTTATCATCATTAGCTTTCTTGATCATATTGATTATTTCATCAATATGTTGACTAGCTATATGCAAACCTTCTAGAATGTGTAGTCTAGCTTTTGCTTTGTTTAAATCAAATTTTGTTTTTCTAATTAGTACTTCAATTTGGTGATCAATATAAATTTGAAGTGCTTGCTTCATATTTAGAATTTTTGGTTCATTATTAACAAGCGCTAGCATGTTAACTGCAAAACTTGTTTGCAATTGAGTCATCTTGTATAGTTGATTTAAGATAACTTCAGGAACAACATCTCTACGCAATTCAATCACTATTCTTATACCTAGACGGTTAGATTCATCACGTAGGTCAGTAATACCTTGAATCTTATCATCTTTAACTAATTGAGTTATTTTTTCAATTAGTTGTGATTTGTTTACAACGTATGGAATTTCATGAACAATGATTCTTGGTTTTCCATTGTCCATATATTCTATATCGGTTTTAGATCTAATGGTAACAGATCCATGTCCGGTTTCAAAGTATTCTTTAATACCAGCACCACCAATAATTGATGCACCTGTAGGGAAGTCTGGTCCTTTTAATACTTCCATTATTTGTTCAGTTGTGCAGTCTGGATGTTTTGCAACCAATTCAACACCTGCAGCAATTTCTTGCAAGTTGTGTGGTGGCATGTTTGTCGCCATACCAACGGCAATACCAGATGAACCATTAGCTAACATGTTTGGGAATGTAGAAGGAAGAACCAAAGGTTCTTTTTCTGTTCCATCATAGTTATCAATTAAATCAACAGCATTCTTTTCAATGTCAGCTAGCATTGTATCAGCTAGTTTAGACATTTTAGCTTCGGTATAACGCATAGCAGCGGCGCTATCACCATCGATAGATCCGAAGTTACCGTGTCCATCAATTAATGGGTATCTCATTGAGAAATCTTGAGCCATTCTGACCATAGTTTCATAAACAGCAGTATCACCATGTGGGTGATATTTACCGATTACTTCACCGACAAGTCTGGCAGATTTCTTATATTGTGCACCAGATGTCATACCTAAATTTCATGCCGCATATAAAACACGTCTATGAACTGGTTTGAAACCATCTCTAGCATCAGGTAATGCACGAGCGACAATAACGCTCATTGCATATTCAAGGAATGAGTTTTGTAATTCCTTGGCTATTTCTTTTTCTTCAACCTTAGATTTTTCTAAGGAAGCACGAATGTCTTCTTCTTTTTTATTTGCCATAAATTACTCTCCTTTCCTATGCATCTATGTTCTTTACGAACTTAGCGTTGTTTCTGATGAAGTCTTTTCTAGGAGCAACATCATCTCCCATTAAGAAGCTGAATTGTTTATCAGCTTCAATAGCATCAGCAATTGTTACTCTAACAATAGTTCTGTTTGTTGGATCCATTGTTGTTTCTCACAATTGTTCTGGGTTCATTTCACCAAGACCTTTATATCTTTGGATAGTGTATCTTTGGTTTCCACCATCTTTTTTAAAGTCTTCTAGTTCTTGATCTGAATAAGCATATTTAACTTGTTTACCAGCTTGGTATTTAAATAAAGGTGGTCTTGCAAAGTAAACATGGCCTTGCTCGATAAGTTGCTTCATGTATCTAAAGAAAAATGTTAACATTAGAATTCTAATGTGTGCACCATCGACATCGGCATCAGTCATAATGATTATTTTGTTATATCTTAGCTTTGTCATATCAATTTCAGGCATTACACCAATACCAATTGCTGTAATCAAAGCCTGAATTTCCGCGTTGTCAAAGATTTTTTCTGTTTTAGCTTTTTCAACGTTAAGAATCTTACCACGAAGCGGTAGAATTGCTTGGAATTCACGGTTTCTTCCTAATTTAGCTGAACCACCGGCAGAGTCACCTTCGACTATGTATAGTTCGCAGATTGATGAATCTCGTGATGAACAATCAGCTAATTTACCAGGTAAACCACCATTTTCGAATGGAGATTTTCTTCTAGTAATTTCCCTTGCTTCTTGAGATTTCTTTCTAGCTTCTGCAGCAAGCATGATCTTTTTAATGATCATCATTGCTTCATTAGGGTTTTCCTGTAAATATTTTTCAAATATTTCAGTTGTTACACTATTAACTAATTGTCTAACTTCAGTGTTACCAAGTTTTCTCTTAGTTTGACCTTCATATTGAGGGTTAGGGTGTTTAATAGATAAAATAGCTACAAGACCTTCAGTTACATCGTCTTTTGTTAACTTATCGTCTGTATCTTTCATTAATTTACGTTCTAGAGCAGCTCTATTAATTACTTTAGTAAGAGCTAATCTAAAACCTTCTTCATGTGTTCCACCTTCTGTAGTGTTGATGTTGTTACAGAAAGAATATAAAGAGTTTGCGTATCCTTTGTTGTATTGGAACGCAACTTCGACATTAATGTCATAGAAGGTTTCTTCTAATACATTAGGAACTTTCACTTTTTGTCTGATTTCACCATAGATGATATCAGGTACAAGTGGATCTTTGTCTCTGTTAAGTTCAGCGACATATTCGTTTAGACCACCTTCATATAGTCAAGAATATTCTTGACCAGTCTTTTCATTCTTATAAACAAGTTTAACTCCCTTATTCAAGAACGCTAATTGTTTCATTCTTGCAATAATACGATCATCTTCATAAGGAAGTTTTTCCATAATTGTGAAATCTGGAACAAATTCAATGGTTGTACCATGTTCTTTTGTTTCAGATTTACCAATAACTTTAAGTGGTTCAACTGCGTGTCCACCATTTCTAAATTCTACATAGTGAGTTGTATAGTCACGGTTAACCCATACTTTCATGTATTGAGATAAACCGTTAACACACGATGCACCAACACCGTGTAAACCACCAGAGATTTTATATGATGTATTGTCGAATTTACCACCAGCGTGTAAAACAGTTAATACTGTTTCTACTGTTGATTTTTTTGTCTTTGGGTGAATATCAATTGGAATACCACGACCATCATCATCAACAATTATTGCACCATCTTTAGTTTGAGTTACTAATACTCTTGTTGCAAACCCACCCATACATTCGTCGATTGAGTTGTCAACAATTTCCCAAATTAATTGGTGAAGACCATCTACACCGGTTGAACCGATGTACATACCAGGTCTTTTACGAACAGCTTCTAGACCTTCCAATATCTTAATATTGGACGAATCATAAGCTTGATTTATTTTTTCATCTGCCATAATTTACCTATTATTCTTTTACTAAAGTTAAACAAATGTCGGTATTTATCACTACTTGATCGCCAACAAAGAGTTTTCTTCTTCTACGGTTATCAATAACATCATTGATTTTTATGGTGTTATTGGCTAAAAACGATTTAGCTTCACCACCAGAAGAAATGACATCAGCAAACTTTAAAAGTTGGGCTAAAGTTATAAAATCTGAGGTGATTTTAACCTTCTTGTTTAACATACAAGAATTATAACTTAATAAGAAATTTTATATCAATATATTTATATATTGATATAAGTTTCAAGATTACTTTTGCGCGTGTTACGATATTTTTGCTCTAAATTGTGTAATTTTAGCGTTTATTTAGTGAGAATAGCCTATTTTTGCATTTTTATATATATAATATCTTTACCCTTAAATGGGGATGCACTGGATTCGACATCCTGCATGCCGATTTAAGTGGCAGTGGGGTAAGCCCCTTATAGCTCAAGGCTGTCAACGTGCAGACTCTGAACAAGCTAACCTTGAACAAGCATTCATGGCAAGCAAACTTCAACAAGCTAACTACAACTACGCTTTAGCCTAGTTTAAACTAGCAAACAATGATTAATTCTTTATCTTTTTAATTATTGGTATTGTTTTAAGGTAAATATATCTATTGATGCTAATAAGATAGATTAACACCCATTAGCTATGTTAATACCGTGTTAGTTTCAATACACAAGAGTATTAATGAAGCTTAGAATTGAAACTAAACTGTAGAAGCTTATCTTGGGTGCTGGATGGAAGAGGGTTCGATTCCCTCCATCTCCACCATAATAATAAAAACCCCATATTACTGGGGTTTTTTTATTTGATTTAAAGAAAAAAAACGGACAGAGTCCGTTATTTATTATTTTTTCTTGCCTTTTTTGTCGACTTTCTTAACGTCTTTGGCCTTCTTGTCAGCTTTCTTAACGTCTTTTACTTTCTTGTCGACTTTTTTGTCGTTTTTTGCTTTTTTGTCGTCTTTCTTGTCCTCTTTTACAGGCTTTGCGGCTCTTTCTTTGAAAACTTTAGATGCATTTTCTTTTGCTTCAAGTTTTTTTCCTGAAATAGCTGAAGATTGCAACACATTAATGTTGGCTTTGACGCTTCTAGGTGATTTCATTGTTAATACTAGAACAAGTGTAGCGATTGCAAAACCTATTGTTAGGACAGCAACACCACCAAGAATATAAGCAATTGGTGCTAGAACAACCTTACCATCAGTATTAATCATAAGTACTGATCACCACTGACCATTTAGATATTTTTTAACTATGTTAAGCAAATTCATAGTTACTTGGTCGTCTGAAATTGTGTTGTATGTCATAACTACTGACACAATTGCAAAAGAAACAAGTAATGCAAGCAAACCAACAGTTACAGCAATAAATGCTTTTCTTAAAGCATAGCTTTGGTTTGAAGCGTTAATACGTTTGTTACGTTCTTCATTAGAAATATAAGCCATATTTTCTCCTTATTTAGTGATTATACCTTATTTTTAAAACTAAAAAATTATTAATTTTATATAAATATATATTTATATGTATAATAAGTATACCACTCAAGACGCTCGTTCGCCTTGAGTGCTTTTATTAAAAAAGGATAAAATATGGAAAAAAATAATCAATTACTTAAGATTATCAAGGAAATTGCTGATGCTAAGGATGTAACTCAAGAAATAGTTGTTGCAGCTTTAGAAAATGCAATGAAAAAAGCTTACGAAAGAGAAACTTCATCTGTTGATGAAAATCACGAGCAATATGCTGGTGATAAATGTGAAGTAACAATTGATAAAGAGACCGGTAAGATCTCTTTAAACAGATTGTTTACAGTTATTGATGATGCAACAACACCAGACTGGGTTGACCCAGATACTGGCGTTGCTGAAAAAGACTATAACGATTACAATCAAATTCTTCTTTCTGATGCTAAGAAAAAATATAACAAAGATATTAAAGTTGGTGATATAGTAAAAGAACCAATCAATATTGATACGCTACCAGAACGTGTTGTAAAACACATTCTGCTTGTTTTCAAACAAGGTGTTTCAATTGAATCAAACAAAAACATTTACAAAGAATGAGCGCCTAAAATTGGAACAATTGTTTATGCTGAAGTTGAAAAAATTGATGCTAGAAGCAAATTAATTGTTGTTAACTTAGGTAAGACATATGGTGTTGTTAGAAGAATAGATGCTAACCCAGACGAAAGATTAATTCCTGGTGCTAAATATAAATTTGTTATTAAAGATGTAAAAGAACAAACAAGAGGTTGACCAGTTGAACTTTCTCGTGCAAGTGGTCAAATTGTTGTTGATTTACTACATACAAACATTCCAGAAATTCAAACTGGAGTTGTAGAAATTAAAAAAGTTGGTAGAGTTGCTGGATACAAAACTAAAGTTGCAGTCAAATCAAATCAACCAGGAGTTGATGCGATTGGTGCTTGTATTGGAGCTAGAGCTGATAGAATTAGACCAATTCTTCAAGAAATGGGTTCTGAAAAGATTGAATTTGCTAACTATGATGAAGAACCTGGTAAATTTATTGCAAATATTTGCAATCCAGTTCCAGTTTATGGTTACCATGTTGATGAACCTGTATTTGAAGAAGACCCTGAAACAGGTAAGAAGAAAGAAGTTACTGGTAGAAGAATTACTTTAGTAACTTCTGATGATTATAGAGCAGCTTTATTAATTGGTCTTAAAGGAAAGAACGTTAAAATTATCAGCCAGCTTCTTGAAGCTGATATCGACGTTATTTCTGTTGATACTGCTAAAGATGAAAACGTTGAATATGTTAAGATCGAGAGAATTGTAACACCAACACCTGTTGATGCAGTTAAGAAAACTAAGCCAGTTGATAAGTTCGGTTCAACACTTGAAAAATATCGTTCTCAATCAAATGCCTCAATTCTTGAGACAATTGATTCAAACAATACTTTAGTTGATGATGCAACTAAAGCGGTATCTCCTGATGAAGTTATTCAACCAGAAGAACCTGCTATTGAAATTAGCAAAGAAGAATTAAATTCTTATGCTGATGATTTAGCAGCTTTAGATGAATTAACAAAAGATGTTAAGAAAAAATAAGTCATTACGTACTTGTCTCTATTCAAATAAACAGTTTGATAGACAAGAACTAATAAGATTAGTTAAAGTTGGTAATAACCTAGTTATTGATAAAACTAAAAAGATGCCAGGTCGAGGTTACTGATTAAAGATAAACGACCAAGCATTAAATGATCCAAAATTAATAAATATCCTTTCTAAAAAAACAAGGTGTTCTGTTTCCACAGAATTCCTCGAAGATTTAAAAAAATGTAATTAATATTTTATAGGAGGTTTATATGGCCAAACAAAACAAAAAAAAGATAGACACACGTAAATCTGTGGATATTAGAAAACAAATAAAAACCGTTAAGACCGGAGTTCAAAACGGCGTTTTTGTTTTCACTGGTCCATTGACTGTATCAGAATTTACAGCCAAATTAAATAAACCTGCCGCTGAAATAATAAAATATTTCTTCTTGAAAGGAAAAGCCTATCCATTAAATAAGCTTTTAACTGAAGAGGAAATGGGTGAAATTTGTTTAGAGTTTGATTTAGACTTTGAAAAGAAATTACAATTGGATGAAACCAATGTTATCGACAATTTAATTGTCGAAGACAAAGAAGAAGATAAAAAGAAAAGACCACCAGTTGTTACTATTATGGGGCATGTAGACCATGGAAAAACTACTTTGCTTGATAATATACGAAAAAGTCATGTAACTGCTGGAGAATTTGGTGGTATTACACAGCATATTGGTGCATATCAGATTACAAGAAATGGTAATCCAATTACCTTTATTGATACTCCTGGCCACGAAGCATTTACTGAAATGCGTGCTCGTGGTGCAAGTATTACCGATGTGGTTGTTTTGGTTGTTGCTGCTGATGATGGAATTAAGCTACAAACAGAAGAAGCTATTGATCATGCTAAGGCCGCTAAAGTACCAATAATTGTTTTCATTAACAAGATGGATAAACCTGGTGCCAAACCTGACAAAGCAATGTCAGATTTATCTGAAAAAGGTTTGACATGTGAAGAATGAGGTGGAGACACAATAACAGTTAAAGGTTCGGCATTAAAAGGTGATGGAATTCCTCAATTACTTGATGCAATTATCACCTTAACTGACATTATGGAATTAAAAGCTAACCCAAATCGTGATGGTATGGGAACTTGTATCGAAGCTAACATGGATAAAGGGCTTGGACCAGTAACTACGCTACTTGTTCAAAACGGAACAATAAGAAAAGGTGATTTTATTGTTTTGGGTGCTGTATATGGAAGGGTCAGAGCAATCTTCAACGATTTAGGTAAAGAAATTCCTGTTGCTACACCAGGTCAGCCAGCAAAGATTACTGGTTTATCCGAAGTACCAACACCAGGAACTAAATGACTTGTTATTAAAGATGAAAATTTAGCAAAAGATTTGGCTAAAAAAGTCAAAGAGAAAAATATTAATATTTTTAGAAGTCAGATGAAGCAAATTGATCCTAACGATACTAGAAAGCGTTTGAATCTTTTAATTAAAACCGATGTTCAAGGTTCTCTTGAAGCAATTAAAGGAATGTTGGAAAAAGTAAAAATTGAAGGTGCGACAATAGATATAGTTCGCACTGCGATTGGTGCAATTTCTGAATCTGATATCCAATTAGCTAAAGCTTCACACGCCAGCATTATTGGTTTCAATGTTAGACCTAATAAAGATATTAAAGATCTAGCGAAGGAACAAATGGTTAAGTTTTATTTCTATAACATAATCTATAAACTGAAAGAAGATGTTGTAAACATGTTGTACGGTTCACTTGATCCTATATCAGTAGATGAGGATGTTGGTGAATGCGAAGTAAAACAAACATGAAAACATTCTGACATCGGAACAATCTGTGGTGTTGCTGTAACATCTGGCAAAGTTTTAAGAAATGCTTTTGCCCGTGTTATAAGAGAAGGAAAAGAAATTTACCATAATGAAATTGCTTCTTTACGTCATGGTAAAGACGCAGTTAACGAAATAACTGCTGGTCATGAATGCGGTCTAGTCATCAAGAACTTTAATGATGTTAAAGTTGGAGACATTATTCAAATTTATAAAACAGTTGATAAATCAGCAAAGAATATTGCCGAGACTAAGGACTGGTAGCAATTTATGGACAATAAAAAGAAAAATTACAACCACGACCGTATTCAGCAAACCATGCTAATAATTTTGTGCAATACATTGCGCGATGAAATATATGACCCAATTGTTAAGTTAGCTACATTTACTAATTTAAAGCTAACAAACGATTATAGTGAAGCGGTAATCTTGGTTGATACTTATGATAGAAAGAAAATTGACCAAGTAGTAGAAGCTGTTGCTAAGGCAAAAGGCGCCTTCAAAACAGCTTTAGCAAAAAATTTAGAAATTAGGAAAATCCCTGAGTTAATTTTTCAAAAAGATTATTCTATTAATCAATCACTAGAAGTTGAAAGAATAATTAATCAATTGCACAAAAAAACAGACAAATAATATAAAATATTATAATTAAACAACTATGGACGACAAAAAGAACAACAAAGAATCAAAACCTGACATTGACTTGTTAACCAAAAAAGCAAAAGAAGAAAAAGCTGAATTTGGTTCAGGCGGACATGACGACATTAATAAGAATGTCGGTTCTTTTGGTACCACTGTTGTGCAACCTCAAGCTCAACCTAACGAAGTTAAACTTGATGTTGACGCAAAAGTCGTAGAAAAAGCAGCTAAAGAAACAATTAACTTTGAACGTTTCAAAAAAACTAAACGTGCTGAAAAAGCAGCTAAAACAAAGTTCGGTGAAAAAGTTTCTAAAATGTTGAGTGACAAAGCCAAACTTAAGAAAACATGAATTATTGAACTTTCCATTATGGGTTTTGTAATAATTGGATCTATTCTAATGCTTGTTTTCTTATCACCTTGTGCTTCAGCTGATATTGAAAAATATCCATGATTAGGTGATGGTACAGTAAAAACATGTTTGAATATTGGTGTTGTCTTTTCGTGAATTAGTATTTTCCCTTGCGTTGTTCCATTGATTTACTTACTAACAACATGATTCATTGGTATTAACCAAGTTGCAAGTTCGAGGATTTATCACTACATGTTTTGGATAGCACTATTAATATCTGTTGTATGTTTCCTTGTAGCTATCGGTCTTCTTTCTCCAACAATGCACTATTTAATTCAATATCCGGGTTATAGATAAAAAAATAAACTAGGTAAATACCTAGTTTTTTAAATGGCGGAAACGATGGGAGTCGAACCCATGCACCGGAAACCCGATCTAACACCTTAGCAGGGTGTCCTCTTAACCACTTGAGTACGTTTCCATTGCTAACAAGCAATATAATTTTAACCTATTGACTTAATTTTTCTTTAATCTTTTGGATAACAATTGGGGTTTTAGCTACAGTCAAAGGATAATAAAAATCAAATAAGACATCTGTTAGCTGACTAGCAAGTTTGACACTATCATTAGATAGAGCAATGTTTTCTGAGCCATGGACACAACTTATCAAACCAGTAGTTTCAGAAACGATGAAAACCAAAGCATCTGTTCTTTCAGCTAAACCAAAAGCGGCTCTATGTCTTGATCCGTAGTTTACGGGAACTAGTCTATTACTTAAAGGTAAGTAACTTGACAGTGAAACTATTCTTAAGTTACGAATGATTATAGCACCATCGTGCAATGCAGATTCGTGGTTAAAGAATATGGAGTAAACTAACTCTGAAAAGAAAGGAGAATCAACTTTCGTTCCTAGCTGAACATACTTCTCTAGATTATCCTTATTTTCCATTATAAGCAGACTACCAACTTTGTTATTGCCCAATCTTGATAGAGTTGTGGCAAGATTGGCAATATATAAAGCAATATTTTCAATATTGATTATTTTCTTTCTTTGGTTTTTGTAGATTCTAGAAGTATTTTTTGTGTTTGGTCTTGCGTATCGTGGTGAACGAACAAAATAAGTGATCATACCAGCAAAAATCATGATCAGTAGAAGTGATGACAAAATCGTACTAACAAGCACCAATGGTTTAACAATATCGTCTGATAACATATTTTAATTATAGTTATTAACATTTGTAAATGTTAATAATTTGCTTACAATTAAGTTATGAGAAAACCAAAAAGCAAATACATTGCTGCTGTATCTGGTGGTCCAGATTCAATGGCCATGCTTGATAAGTATAAAGAAGAAATTGTTGGTGTATGTCACGTGAACTATCACAAAAGAGTTGATAGTGATTATGACACAAAAATAGTGAAAAATTATTGCAAAATCAACAAAATCCCTTTATCTATTTGTGACGTTAAACCTTCAGTATATAAAAAGGCGAAACAAAGCAATTTTCAGTCGTTAGCAAGAGAAATTAGGTACGAATTTTTTGTTAAATGTTCCAAAAAATTCAAATCTAACAAATTGCTAGTAGCTCATAACTTAAATGATTTTTTAGAGACGGCAATAATGCAAGAAAATAGAAAAAGTAAAAACTTTTTCTATGGGATTAAAACAAACTCAAAATACAAAACTTTGGATATTTTTAGGCCACTTATTAATTGCTTCAAATCTGACCTGGAACAATATTGCAAAGACAATGGCATCGCTTATGCAATTGATTCATCAAACGCTTCCGATGTTTATGAACGTAATAGAATCAGAAAGCAATTATCAAAGTTATCCAAAAAACAGCTGCTTGCAATGTATAAACAAATAAACAAGAGAAACGCTGAACAAGCCAAAATTGAACAAGTGGTAAACAAACTTTATACTCAATGAAGAAAAATTAACTTTGAAGTTAAATTTATTAAAAAGTGCGATAAGAAATATCTTGATAGTCTTATTTATGTGTTTTTAAAAAACAACAAAATTGATAACATAAACTATAATAAAATAAAACTAGTTAGAGACTTTGTAGTCTCTAACAAGTCAAATGTTAGCTTGAGGTTAGAGGACAACATAAACCTAAACAAAGCTAATGGTAAAGTTAAATTTGTTCAGAAATAATAAACTATGTCTAAGAAATTATCAGTAAAAGAAGTATTAAATTCGTTTGATTTTAACGTTGTTAACAAAGGCAAGGCTAATTCTAGATATATCACTTGTTCTGGTATAGCTAGAGTGGGTATCGAATTAACTGCAAAAGTCAAACCTGCTTGCAAAAAACAATCAAATCCTGTGTCTTTTGGTAGATCTGAGTTGAACTATTTTAATAATTGTTCTAAGAGTGATCTTCATAGAGCAATCAAACGAATAAAAGCTCTTGATCCGCCTATGATAATTCTTAATTCATCATTTGGACCACAAGATGTAAAAATGATTTTAAAAGAATTTGGTAAGACAGATATAACTATTGCCCATATTAATATGTCTTCTGCTGATTTGTATTTTGAAATCTCTCCATGAATTGCTAAGAAAATAGCGCCAACTAGTGTTGTTCACGCTACACTTCTATCAATTTATGGTGTTGGTGTATTAATTACAGGAGAATCTGGTACTGGTAAATCAGAAGCAGCAATGGAATTGCTAAAAACTGGAACAATGTTTGTTGGAGATGATGCAATTGAAGTTTACAATGTTGGCCGAACATTATTTGGTCGCCCAACAAGTATTGCTAAACAGTTTATTGAAGTCAGGGGTTTGGGAATTTTAGACATTAGCCGAATGTTTGGATGACAAAAAACATTACAAGAAACCCAAGTTCATATGGTTGTTCAATTGGCAAATCCAAGCAGTATTAGAAAAAGACCAAATGACTTTGAACGAGTAGGTGTTGAACAGAAGTTTGAAAAAATTAGAGGTGTTCAGTTACCAAAATATTCTATTCCAATTACTACTGGTAGTGCTACAGCCAGTTTGATTGAATCGGCTGTTGTTAACTATAAGTTAAAACAAGCTGGATACAACTCCGTTGATAGCTATCTTCAGAATTACGAGAAGATATTAAAGAAAGGAAAAAGATAATGGCTGATCAATTGGCAGTTTCACTAGCAAGCAATCTTGGTTGGACTCCACCTTTGCCACGAGGCGATGGTCAATCTTGACTTTACCCAATTTTTATTGCCACAGGATTTGTTGTAGCAATAGTTTTGGCTTGCCTAAAACTTTGAAAAAAATATATGGTTTCTATTGAACCATTCTATTGATTTATCTTAATTGGTGTTCCTGTTGTCATCTTTGGTGCCAATTTCGGGTCTTGTGTTCTTGGCGAACCGGCCGGCAAACCTTGATCTGAATTTTGAACAAAATTTGGTTCGGGTCTAGCCATCGAATGAGGTATTATTTTTACTGTAATTGCTGCATGTATATACTTTCCGTTAGTTTTGAAATTACCACAATATAGGGTAAGAGATGGTTTTGATGAGCAACACCAAGTGAAACGTGTTAGCTTTTGAATATATGCTGATGCGATTATGCCTTGCATATTGATTGCACAATTCCTTGGTCGGTGAGGAAACTACTTTAATCAAGAAGTATACGGGGCATTAGTTACGGACCCAGGATTAATTAGTTTTCTTGAAAAAGTATTGCCCGGTATGTATATCGATCGTAATGTCGATGTCGTTGGTTGACACCAACCATTATTTTTGTGAGAAGGTTTAGGAAACCTTGCAATGTTCTTTATTCTTTATTTTGGTATTGAAGCTGTTCCTGTAAGAAAAACAGGAGATATGGCCGGTGGATACTTATTGTGATATGGAAGCTTTAGATTAGCACTAGAACCTTTGCGTAATAATAAGTTTTATTCATCAGTTAATATGGGTGTATCAATAGCCTTTATTGTTGTTGGCTTTATGTTTATATCGATTAACCACTTAATATTGGCTAAAGTTAGAGGCAAAAAGGTTTTTCATGCTTTATATACAAGAGGACCAGGAGAAGTATTTAGAATGATTGGTGCTGGTTGAGGCAATAAAAGACTTGTTCTTAGATATCAAGATAAACAATTTGAAGATTGCATAAGAAAACCACAAGAAATGATTTATTATGGAGCATGATAAATGGGACTTGAAGTAGAAGTTGTTGGTGAAACAAATAAATTTGATGTAATAGTTATTGGTGGTGGAGTGGCAGGCATTACTGCCAGCTCCGTTGTTACTCAATTAGGATTAAAATCTTGTTTTTTGGAAAAGGATGTTCCTGGTGGTAAATTGATGCACATTGGCACCATTCATAACTTTATGGGCAATGAAGTTCCTGGTGATGCTCTTGCTCAACAATTATTTAAACAAGCAACTGAAGAAGTAAAAACAAATTACGTATTTGGTAATGTTCAATCAATCAAACCAAAGAATGGTATATTCTATTTATTTACCGAGGACGGACAAGCTTGAGAAGCTAAAGCTTTGAATGTTGCGACAGGAACTGTAATTAATAAACTTGGTGTAGAAAAAGAAGACTCATTCTTTGGCCACGGTGTTTCCTATTGTGTTAATTGTGATATTAACTTGGCTAAAGGAAAAACAATAGCTTTGATTGGTAATACAAAATATGCCGATCAACTAAAGACTGTAGCCAAAGAATTAAAACTCTACAAAGCTTCAGACATCAAAGGTTTTACTGGAAATAAAGACAGATTGACGGGCGTTGTCACACATAATGGTGTGGAGCCATGCGAATATGCCTTTGTTGATAATGGTTATAAACCAAGTGTTGATTTCTTGCCACAGGAAGTTAAGTTAGATGCAAAGCAACAAATAATTGTTGATGAATCCATGGCTAGTCCATATTTCAATGGAATCTTTGCTTGCGGCGATTGCATAAATTTAGATGTTAAAATGATTCAACCAGCAATGGCACAAGCACAAACTGCAGCGCAATCTGCTGTTGCCTATATTAAATCAAAACGTTGATAATGAAAAAACAAACATTTAGCGAACAAATTAAAAGAGAAATATGTAGTCTAGAATTTGAAGACCACTGTTTGAAAGCTTTGCTTTCGTCATTTATGTCTAGTCGCTGAATGACCGTTACTAAAAAAGGAAAATGAGTTTGGAGACTTACAAGTCAATTTCCTTTTATAATCAGATTTTTAGAACAGACTTTTAAGAATTTATATACTGTATCAACAGAAACACACATTGAAGAAACAGCAACAAACATTAATGGTCTAACAAATTACCTTGACGTTGTTGGCAACTTCGAACAAATTGAAAGAGATTTAGGATTAACAGATGAAAAGGCTAGAGATGCTGTGTGCAAGCTTGAATGTTGCAAACGAGCATATGTTGCTGGAGCATATTTAGCGGGCGGATCAATAAGTTCATTAGAATCATCATCTAGACACCTAGAAATTAGAAGTAGTGACTGAGAATATTTATTTTTCATCCAAAAGTTGCTTATTAGATTTGGAATATATGCTGTTTTGACAAAACATACCAAAAAACAATACATAATTTACATAAAAAAAGTTAATCAAATATCTGATTTTCTTAAATTAATTGGTGCAGGTAATTGCATGTTTGAATTTGAGGACGTAAAAATAACAAAAGATGCAAATATGTCGATAACCAGATGGAACAATCTTGATATTAGTAATATCAATAAATCGGTTGCAGCTGGTTCAGATCAGGTAAAACAAATTAAACTTATTCAAAAGAAAGCAATCTATAAAAAACAAACAAAGAAATTTAAAGCTTTTTGTGAGTTGAGATTGAAATATCCATCCAGCTCGTTGAAAGAATTAGTTTCGCTAATGAAAAAAGAAAAGAATATCATTACTACAAGACCAGGATTGCATCATCTTGTTAGAAAATTAAATAAATTAAGTGAGGAGTAGTATGGAATATAAATTTAAACCAAAAGGTGTATGTTCAACACAATATATAGCTGATGTTGAAAATAATGTTATCAAGAAACTGGAAATAGTTGGTGGGTGTCATGGTAACACTCAAGCAGTATGTAAATTGGTTCAAGGCCAAACATTAGATTGGGCAATTGAAAGACTAAAAGGAATAGATTGTCACGGTAGAGGAACAAGTTGTCCAGACCAAGTTGCGCAGTTCTTTGAATCAATTAAGAAATAGAATCTAAAGGGGTAACCCTTTTTTCTTTTCTCTAATAATTAAATATTTTTATAATAAAAATATTATGAAAAAACAATTTGAACAAAACGATATAGTTAATTATTTAAAAAACTACGGCTTTGTATTTGCTAGTAGCGAAATATATGGTGGTTTAGCAAATGCTTGAGATTATGGCCCTTTGGGTGTTGCCCTAAAAAATAACATTAAGAGTTTGTGATGAAACTATTTTATTACTTCTCAACCAAACATGGTTGGTTTGGACTCATCAATAATTCTTAACCCAGCTATTTGAAAGGCTTCTGGCCACTTAGCCAACTTTGCTGACCCACTTATTGATTGCAAAGCGTGTCATCAAAGATTTAGAGCTGACAAACTAATTGAGGAAAAGTTTCCTGACATTAAGATTAATGAAAATACTGATAAGGCTGAATTATTAAAAATAATTAAGGACAAAAAAATTGTTTGTCCAAATTGTGGAAAAGCAGATTGAACAGATATTAGAAGTTTTAATTTAATGTTTAAGACTAGTCAATCTGTTATTGAAGATAAGGCTAACGAACTATACCTAAGACCAGAGACTGCTCAGGGTATCTTTGTTAACTTTGCTAATATTCAAAGGGCTCTTAGGTTAAAAGTACCATTTGGTGTTGGCCAAATTGGTAAGGCGTTTAGAAACGAAATTACGCCAGGTAATTTCATCTTTAGAACAAGAGAATTTGAACAAATGGAAATTGAGTATTTCAATTATCCTAAAGATGCTCCTGCAAAATTCGAAGAATTTGTTAAGCAGATTCAAGATTTCTTATTTAACGTTATCAAGTTAGATAAGAAGAACATTAAATTAGCTGAACATGCTAAAGAAGACTTAAGTCACTATTCTTCACGAACAATTGATTTCCAATATAATTTTCCTCACGGTTGAGCAGAATTATGAGGATTAGCTAATAGAACTGATTTTGATTTATCAAATCACCAAAAATTATCTGGTGCAACCCTTGGTTATTTGGATCCTGAAACCAACCAAAGGTTTATACCGCATGTTGTTGAACCATCTGTTGGTGTGGAAAGATTGTTTTATGCAATTATTTGTGATAACTACAATGTTGAAAAACTTGATGATGGTGAGACAAGAGAAGTATTAACTCTTCCTTATGATTTATGTCCATATAAAGTTGCTGTATTGCCATTAAGTAATAAACTTAATGAACAAGCAAAGAAAGTTTTCGATGGATTGATATCTAAACATGTTCCTGCAACATTTGATGTAACAGGTTCTATTGGAAAAAGATACCGTAGACAGGATGCTATCGGAACATACTATTGTATAACATATGATTTTGATTCTGAGAAAGATCATTGTGTAACAATTAGAAACCGTGACACTATGAAACAAGAAAGAATTAAAATTAGCGAAATTTTGAATTACTTAAACAAATAGGAAAATAATGGCTAGTTTTGTTGATGAATTGTTAGAAAAAGCTGATATTGTTGATATAGTTGGTAGATTTGTATCATTGCACAAATCTGGTGCCAACTTTTTTGGTCTTTGTCCTTTTCATCCTGATCAAAACCCAAGCATGTCAGTTTCGCCTAAGAAGAAAATATTTAGATGTTTTTCTTGCTGCGCTAGCGGTAACGTTATCAATTTTGTTCAAAAGTTTAAAAAGATAAGTTATGGCGAAGCCATTAGGGAAGTGGCTAAGATGTCGGGTTATAGTGATGCTGACATCAATAGTTACTTATCAAAACAAAACAAATCATATTCGCCAGCCAATATGCGTTTATTTGATTTGCATGCCGATGCCAACGACTTATTTAAAACACTTTTATACAATGATGAGAATGCCAAATATTTACAATACTTGTATGATAGAAAACTATCAGATGCGACTATTAAAAAATTTGAAATTGGTTTTGCCGGCAAAGGCAATGAGAAAAAAATTATTTATGAATTATTAACTGATACATCATTACCACACAAGCAAGTTTGAAATGAAGATGATTTATTAAAGGCTTCATTAATATCTATTAATGATAAAACATCTGAAGTGTCAGATTATTTTCACAACCGTATAACATTCCCAATTAAAGATAAAAATGGTTTTATAGTTGCGTTTATTGCACGTGATATCAACAAAGATAGCGAGTTAAAATATTTAACATCACGTGAGACAAATTTGTTTAGCAAGGCAAATACACTTTATAACTTCGATCGTGTAATGTTAGATAAACCACAAACACTAATTGTGTTAGAAGGCAATCTTGACTTAATGTCATTGTATGAAGCTGGCATAAAAGAAAATGAGTTTGGTGCTGTTGCTCTAATGGGAACAGCATTTACTCAACAATACAAGAACATGATTCTTAACACAAGATGTGTACAAAACATAATTTTATGGTTTGATAATGATGATGCCGGAAAAGCCTCAACCATTAATAATGGTTTACAATTGTTATCTTTACATAAAAACATGTTTGTTGTGAACAATCAAACCAAATACAAAGACGTTAATGAAATTCTTGTTAAAGAGGGCAAACAAAAAGTTTTGGACATTTTACAAAACCCACAAAACCCAAGGTTTGTTTCATATTACATAACTCAAACACTATCAAATTTAACAAATTTAAACATTGATAACAAAGTAAGAGATGTTTTAAAAGTGATCAAAGTAGAAAACAATCCAGCTCACTTCGAATCATATCTTGAATTAATTTTTTCGATTACTAAATTGTCAGTTAATGATCTGAAAAAGACTTATGAATCAGTTGCTGGATATACATCAACATTCAATAATAAGAAAGTAAAAGTAACATATCAACCAGCTGTTAATAATCTCATAAAAATGTTTGGGCAATTAGTAACTACGTTATTAATTGATCCATCATTAGCCGAAGATGCTTATGATAATCTTGAATACAAAGCAATCGACAAAATCAATGTTGAAGAGATTCAAGATTTCATATACATTATCAAAATGTTGGCAACAACAGCTTTTGCTCCAACCGACTTATTAGGACAACAGAATAAAATTGTTCAAGATTTATTTAAGAATAAGAAAATAAATAAAGCTGTGTGCGCTAGCGTTCTTTCAATATTAGATGAATTAGCTGCTAGCTCTTCATATTCTATTGTTAGAACTGCAACCAAGACTAAATGCAAAGCGATGGTAGAACATATTAATTATGGTTTTGATGAAATATTACTTGCTCAATATAAATATGATTTAGCTAATAAAAAAGTTAGCGAACAAGAACTAAATGATATTAAATTAGAAATTCAAAAATTAAATACAAAAATTAATAATTTTAAAAGACATAAAAAAACTAAATATCATAGTGCTTAATATATAATTTATTAGCATCACAACATGCGGTACGAACCGTGTCAGAGTAGAAATACAGCAGCACTAAGTTAAAGCGTGTGTGGTGCTTTTTATTAACTTATTGTGATAACACAAAAAAATAAAACTGAATTCTAGTTTTATTTTTTATTGCTTGTTTTAATGTGTTTTCATCAGCATAGTCTAGGGCCGAATTGACTGGTAAGCCGATAGCCAATTTATAAGTTAAACAATCTGGTAATATATCTTTTAATAATTTGTTCATGCATATATTGGCAGCTTCACCATTAATTGTTAAGTTGGTTGCAATTATTGCTTCTTTAAAATCCTTAGAAGCACAATAATTCATTAATTTCTGGATTATTGATGATTCAATTTTCTTTTTTGTTTTAACATTAATTTCATCGTTTAGAACAAAGTAAATACCGTTAAAACAACCTGTTGATTCAATCTTATTTAGTTCATCTATTGTATTTACAATACAAAGTTTAGAATTATCTCGTTCTGGATTAGAACAAATTGTACATAAGTCATCTAATGCGAAGTTACCACATTGTTTACAAAATTTAATATTATTTTTTGCACTAGATATTCTTTTTATGAATTCATCAATATAGTGTTGATCTTGGTGAATTAAGTGATATGCTATTCGCTCAGCAGCTTTAGTTCCAACTGAAGGTAGAGATTTTATTGCATCAACTAAATATTCAAATTCTTTGGGCCTCATTAAAATAAACCACCCATTCCTGCAGGCATTAGTGATTGTTGTATTTCGTCTGCCTTTGCCTTAACTTGTTCAACAGCTGAATTAATTGCTTCAGTTACCATTTCTTGTAAAGTAATTGGGTCCTCAGGATCAATTAATGTTTTATTAATTTCTATATTTTTGACAACGCCATTACCAAAAACCGTTACCATAACTGAACCGTTTTGGTAATCATATGTAAATTCTTGTTTATATAGCTGCTCAAGCTTTTCTTGCAGTTGCTTTTGCATTTTTTGTGCCTGAGCCATTATTTGATTCATATTCATAAAGAGATACCTCTTTATAAATTATATAAAAGAAAAGAAATTCGGTTTGTTGTGTTTTGGTGCGAACAAAATTTTGCTTTAAAAAAACTTGGAAAATGACGCTTTAGTTTCGATTTTTTTTATTAATTCTTTTTTTCTTCACACGAATTAAAAATAAATATATTTATTTTTAACTATAATAATTTTACAAGCAGTATATGAAAATTATTGTACCCACAGCTAAGACGAAGTTACAAATATTGTCTACACCAATAGGCAATTTAGACGAATTATCTAATCGAGCAATCAAGGCTTTGCAAAATTGCCAATGTATTCTTTGTGAAGACACAAGAGTTACATCTAAATTATTGACTAAATTAAATATTCACAATAAGGAGCTAATAAGCTACCAAAAGTTTAATGAAAATGAAAAAGTAGATTTAGCAATTAATAAAATTAAACAAAAGCAGATAATATTATGTTCAGATGCGGGATATCCTTGTTTGTCTGATCCAGGATATGCACTAGTTAATAAGTGCTACGAAAACAATATAGCCGTTGAGATTATCAACGGACCAAGCTCGTTAATGCACTCAGTTGTAGTATCAGGTCTTAACTTAAATAACTTTTATTTTAATGGTTTTTTACCAGCAAGTAAAAATCAAAGAATTGAAAAATTAAAGGAACTAAAATCTGTTAATGTTCCAATTGTTTTCTTTGAATCGGTTCATAGAATAAAACAATCATTAAAAGATATTAATGATGTTTTTGTTAATCCATATTTTGTTGTGTGTAGAGAATTAACAAAATTAAATGAAACAATATATCGTGGTTTGTATGATGAAATTATTAATGATATTGTGGAAAAGGGTGAATTTGTTATAGTTGTACAAAAGCAACAAAAGCCCAAACCATCTTTCTTTTCAAAAGAGGAAATAATAGACCAAGTTAATAAATTAACAAAAGATGGTTTGAGTCTAAAACAAGCTGCCAAAGAGGTTGCTAGACTTGCAAATCTTCAAGCTTCATTAGTGTATAACACGGTTGTAGAACATAAGAAAATTAAATAATGATTAAATATAGAGTGTATGGAAAAATTAATGTAAAAGACATCAACAAGTGTTTTGATGCCATTTGTTTATCTGCACAAAAAACTTTAAAGCTAAAAGAAAATGTTGAATTTGATGTTAACATTGTTTCCAAACAAATTATCAGAAATATCAATAAACAATACAGGCACATAGATAAAGTAACAGATGTTATTAGCTTTGCTAATAGAGATAGCAAAGAAATTAAAGTTTCTTTATTGGGTGAAATATTTATTTGTTTAGAAAAAGCAAAGCAACAAGCCAAAGAGTATGATCATTCTTTGCAAAGAGAAATAATATTCTTATTTACACACGGTCTTTTGCATTTATTGGGTTATGACCACATAAAGCAAAAAGACCAAAAGCAAATGTTTGATTTGCAAGACGAAATTATTGGCAAAGCCAAGATACCAGCAAAATATATAATGAAATAACATGAAAAAACAATGTACTGTTGCAATTGTTGGACCACCAAATGCTGGTAAATCAACATTCCTAAATAAAGTAATGAAACAAAAAGTAGCTATAGTAAGCTACAAACCACAAACTACAAGAAACCAGATTAAATCTGTTTATGAAGACGATAGAATTCGTATTTGTTTTATTGATACACCCGGCTTTCATGAACCAAAAAGCAAACTTGATAGTTTTTTAAATTCGCAAGTTAAACAATCGTTTAAAAAATCAGATATTGTTTTGTTTTTAATTGATGGATCTAAAGATAATCTTGAGGAAAACAAAATTCTTATCGATGTGATAAACAGCTATAAAGTAAAAGATATCATTGTTGTCTTTACTCACAAAGATCTTGTACCAGAATTAAGTTTGGAAACCAAACTCAAATTTTATGGTTTAGAAAAGATTAAACATAAAATACTTGTTGACAATAATTCAAAACAAGATGTTAATAATGTAATATCTTTTATTTACGATATCGCACCTCAAGATGGTTTTTTTGAGCCCAACGATATATCTGATGAATTCATTATCAAAGAGACAATAAGAGAACAAGCGCTTTATTGCTTAAGGCAAGAAGTTCCACATTCTATGGCAGTAGTTGTAGATTCTAAGACATATGATAAAGAAGAAAACATCTTTACAATTAATTGTTCATTAATTGTTGAGAAAGAAAATCAAAAGGGAATAGTTATTGGAAAAGGCGGCCAAATGATTAAACAAATAGGAACTAAAGCTAGAAAAGAATTGCTTCAGTTCTTTGATTGTAGAATAATGCTTAAACTTTTTGTTAAAGTTAAAGAAAATTGAAGAAATGATGAACAAGCCTTAGAATCGTTGGGCTATTTTAAGAAATAGTATGGCTGAAATAATTACAAAAGGCTATCTAATTGATAGACAAGATTTCCAAACGTTTGATGAAATAATAACTTTCATTAATGAATACGGTAATAAATTTACATGTATAACACAAGGAACAAAAAAAATAGAAAGTCACAATGCGAGGCATATGTCGCTTGGTAACTTTTGTGAATTTCAATTTTTCCTTGCTAGGAACGAAGACAAAGTATCTAAACTAATGAAGATTAATGCATTAGATAAGGTGGAATGACCAAATTTTAGACGAAGTCTAATCACATTAAACTCATTAGCTAATCAATTGATTTATCCAAATGTTAACAATTTTAAATTCTATAAAGACATGAGGGTTTATGCGATTGATAAGAAAGTTAGCGACGCCAAAGCTGAATTAATAATTTTAAGAAACTATTGCAAATTAACAGGAATTGATTTACATATTGAAGATTGTGCAGTTTGTCACAATCATCATATTAAAACAATCTCTTTCAAAAGACATGGGCTAATCTGTGGCTAATGTTTTGAAAAACGAAATGAGCATGAATTTAGTTTAGAATTCTCTAAACTTGTCTACCACTTATTTAGAAATGAATATGATAAGATGGATAAATATGAGGATCATTTCATTCCTCTTATTACTCATCTTAAACAATACATAACTGATAACAATGGAACATACTTTGCAAGAAAGAAAAAATCAGGGTTTTAATAATATATATTATTAATTTGTATAATATATATACAACAAAAGGAATAATAATGAACGCTATATCAATAGTAATGTTTGTGTTTGGTGGAATAGCACTGCTAATAGGGCTATTATTATCCGGTAGTGGTACAGGTGCTGGACTTAATGCGCAAGCTGGTCAAGACCTTGAACTATTTAAGAAAACAAAAGACCGTGGATTTGTAAAAATTTTACAAATCACAATGTTTCTTGTAACACTTATATTATTAGCATTAGGCATTGCATTATTTTTTATTAAATAATCATGCAAAATAATAAGCCTAATTATTTTAAAGAAATATTAGAGATAGTAAGCAAAGAAGATAAAAGACCAATACCTATTGGTATTATTCTTCGTAAACTATCAAATAAAAAAGAAATAGATAAGAACGTTTTCTTCAAAAATATTCAATCTTTGCTTGATTCATCACAACTATTTAGATTAAGAAGCGGGAAGATAGTGCTTGGATACCCAAAAGCTGAAGCTGATATGTCTAAGATATATAAAGGTGTTATCCGTATCAATTCTAAGTTAGCTGGTTTTGTCTCGTTAGAAGGAGAAGAAGATTCGTCTTTCTTTGTACACAAAACAAACCTCAATGGCGCCCTTGATGGAGACACAATAGAGTTTGCTGCTTTGAAAATGGAACAAAGCCCAGACAAAACCCTTAAAGATGCTAAAGTACTAAAAGTACTTAACCACGCAAAGGGATTTTATGTTGGTTGTTTTAAATCTGATGGTGAACATTATCGAGTTGAGACCGATGATAAAAAAATGTACTTACCTATTAAGTTAGAAGATACAACCGGACTAACAAACGGAACTAAGTTTTTGTTCACGGTAGTTAAGTTTACAGAAACAGAAGCTATTTGTAAAGTTGCAAAAGTAATCGGTCACATTAATGATGTAGGAACAGATATTTTATCTATTGTCTATGACAATGGCATAGAGCCAGAATTTCCTGAAGAAGTCATTGATTATGCCAATAAACTTAAGTTTGACATAACTGATCAGGAAAAAGCAATTAGAAAAGATTTAACTAATTTACCAATAGTAACAATCGATCCAACAACATCAAAAGATTTTGATGACGCCATCTATGTTGAAGATTTAAATGATGGAACATTTAGACTATACGTTTGTATAGCTGATGTTAGTCATTATGTGAAAATGAATTCTTGTTTAGACAAAGAAGCACTTAAACGCGGTTGCTCAACATACTTAGTAGATAGAGTAATACCAATGTTACCACACAATCTATCTGATGATTTATGTTCATTTAATCCTAATGTTAATCGATTGTGTTTAACGTCTGAGATGATTATTGATAAGAATGGAAAATTCTTAAGTATTAAGAACTATCCAGCAATAATGAAGTCTCATAGAAGATTTAGTTATGATGAAGTAAATCAATTCTTTGCTGGAGTCAACAAATTAGAAAGTGACAGTTTAGAAGTTAAAAAATCACTTGAAGCAGGTAAGAAACTACACAATATTCTCTATAAGATGAAGAAGAATAGAGGATATGTAGAATTAGAGATTCCTGAAGTCAAGACAATAGTTAATAAAAAGTGTGAACCAATAGAAATTAAATTAAGAGAAACCGGTGTTGCTCAATCTATGATTGAAGACTTCATGGTTGCAGCTAATGAGGCAGTAACAATACAAGCCCTTAAAGTTAATTGACCATTCGTCTTTAGAGTCCATGATAAACCTAAAGCTGAAAGAGTAGAAATGTTTAAAACAGAAGCAAGAAAGTTAAATTTTAAACTTCCTGCTGGTGATTTGTCAATCACTCCTAAGTCTATGCCACAGTGATTAACAAATAATGCCGATAATCCTAATTTAGATTTAATTAGCATACTTATGTTAAGAACTATGGCCAAAGCCGAATATGATACAAAAAATATCGGACACTTCGGATTGGCTAGTGAAAACTACACTCATTTTACTTCGCCAATACGTAGATATCCAGACCTTATTGTTCATCGTATTTATTGAATGTTTCTTTTCAATAGAAAAGCTTATAGCGATGAAGAAAGAGGCAAGCTCGTTGCTCAATTAAAACAATATTGTCAAAGTTCTAATGAAGCAGAAATTAGAGCAATTCAAACAGAAAGAGATGTTAACGCTCTTAAGTTTGCTCAATATATGATGAAACATATTGGTGAAGAGTTTGATGTTAGAGTGACAGCCGTCACTAAGTTTGGCTGTTTTGTAGAACTGTCAAATACAATAGAGGGGCTAATAAAATTAGCCAATCTTAAAGATGATTTCTATTCCTATGATGAAAAGAATCTACAATTAATTGGCAAACAATCTAATAAAATAATTACATTAGGAACCAAGTTTAGAGCTAAATGTATTAGTGCTAGCATGGCAGAGAGAAAAATTGAGTTTGAAGTTGTAAGAAGGATCTAATAATGAAAATTCTAGTTAACAACAAAAAAGCTTTATTTAATTACACAATCATAGATAAGTATAAATGTGGTATTTCTCTTTTAGGTGCAGAAGTTAAGTCGATAGTAGCAACTCAAGCTAATTTAGATGAAGCGTTTGTTGTATTTAGAAATAATGAAGCATATGTTCTAAATATGCATGTAACACCTTGAAAACAATCTAATCTAAAGGGTGATGATGCTGTTAGAACTAGAAAACTTTTATTACATAAAAGCGAAATATTAAAAATTCAAAACTATATTAAAAAGAATAAAGCAACAGTTATAGTTTTGAACATTCATTTAGAGCACGGCAAAATAAAATTAACAATTGCTACAGCAAAAAGAAAAAATACAGCAGACAAGAGAGAAACGCAAAAGAAGAAAGATGCACAAAGAGAGATGAAGTGTTATAAATAAAAATAGCTAGAGAAACCTAGTTATTTTTTGCTTTTCGTTGCTTTGATAGTTGATGAATATCGGAGAATGTTCTATCAAGTATTTTTGCACCTTTAGGATATTTTTTTCATATCGCTTCGCCAACCTTTAAGTATGTCAATAATAAATAAATTGGAACAATTATTGCCATTGCCACAACAAAGTCCATAAAATAATGTTGTTTAGTATATTGGGTAGAGAAGAAGATTAGAATTGATCAAACAAAAGTAAAGTAGTCTAATCCAACATTTACACCTTTCTTGTTAAAACAAGCAAACATTACTAAACCAGTAGTTATGCAATGGAATGATGGAGCTAAGTTTCAATCCACATAACCATATTCGATGAAGATGGTATGATGAATTCTAGATCAAATATCATCTTTCTCCATTCGTTCCATTACGCCTTCAGCGACTCTATTCATAGCGCTGGGAGCAAAGGCAAGAATTAAGAAGCCTATAAATCAACTTGCGAAGCATGCTAAAACAAATTGAGTATATCTATTTCTACCTGTATGGGCAGCAACTAGTGCACCATAAGTAACAAATATTGAATAAGAAACGTATGGAATTATTCAAAATTCAATTTGTAATGGGAAAATGTTGTCAATGGCAGTTTTCGGATTTCATCCGAACCATTGTCATGTATTTGGAACGGTTGGATCACCAAATGGACCTCAGCCGTAAACACCAGCCATTTTTTGGCCAATTACTTTTCCAAGAGCATAGAAAGCTTGGTTGACGTCAAAGATCATTAATGCAAAAACATATCCATATCAAGGAATTTCTTTGAATCAACGGCCCAATTTTGCATATCAAGCATTATTTAAAGGCTTGTCATCAATTTTTCTTTGTTTCATAGTCTAATTATAAAATTTACTCCCAAAAAAATTAATAGAATTATTAGTTAGTTCTTCGGCCAATTTTTCTAGTGGTAGACTAAGTCTATTAGCAATATCAGCAGCAACATATTCAACATAATATGGATAATTCGTTTTGCCACGCTTTGGAACAGGTGCTAACCACGGTCCATCTGTTTCCACCATCATTCTATCTAAAGGAATAACCTTTAAGGCTTCCTGTAATGGCTGAGCATTTTTAAAGGTGACTATTCCGGGTATAGATATCATATATCCAGCATCGACATATTTTTTTGCTCAGTCTGCGCCCATTGCAAAGCAATGAATTCACACCTTTTTAGGATTTTTTACCATCTTTAATATTTCAAAGCAATCATCTTCTGCCATTCGCACATGGATGCAGACAGGTAAATCGTATTTATTAACTATTTCTAGCTGCTTCTTAAAAAATAAGATTTGTTTCTCTTTGTTATAGTTTTCGTAGTGATAGTCTAAACCAATCTCACCTCAAGCAACGATAACATCTTTGTTGTCTAGATAAAGCTTTTCAAGCTTTTCAATATCGTTTATGTCTTTGCAATTATCTGGATGAATACCGACAGTTGCAAATATTTGTCCTGGATATTTTTTTGCTTGGTCTACAGCAATAATTGAATCGTCTAAGCAAGTCCCAACGCAATTTCAAATTATTTTCTTATTTTTTCCGATTTCAACAACATTATCCAAATCAGATAACATCGGTTCCTGATTTGTGTGAGTGTGAACATCATATAAAAATATATTATGTAACACATATATATTTTATAATTAAAAGAGTAAATTAAGAAGTTAATAGCTTTTTTAATTTATAGCCACAAATATATTATGCTCGAGTGGCGGAATGGCAGACGCGATAGACTCAAAATCTATTGAAGGTAACTTCTTATGGGTTCAAGTCCCTTTTCGAGCACCATATAAAATAGGTGAAACTAATGAAAAAGCAAATAAAAAATACTAAATCATTAGATAAAAAAGATGCAAAACCTAAATGACCAATAAGTAGGCTTATAAACAAAATTTTTGTTTATAACCTATTTATAACTCTTGGTGTTGCCATGCTTATTTGCTCTCTTGCATGCAAGAGTGTATTTGATGGTGATCAAACCAAGATAATTAGTAACATCGTAATGTCAGTAGTAGTCATTCTTGCTGGTGTTGCTGGTGGGCTGGTTTATTCCATCATTTTATCTAAAAAAGGTGAAAAACCTTTAGCAGAGAAATATGCTAAATTAACTCAATTCTTCTTTTGAGTACCAATAGCTGGTACAGTTTTCGATAAAATTTGAAAACATTATGAAAAGAAGATAAGTTATCAAATTAAGTTAAAGAAACGTCCTGATTTCAAAAAACCAAAACTTACATTACCTAGCTCTATAATTATTATTTTTGGTGCTTTAGTAGTTTTGGTATTCCTAATTTGAGTACTATATATTGGTGGCGTTATACCATCTGAATATCAAGATCCAAAAACGGGACAAATAATAAAGAACTCTATTCCAGGAATTTTGGATATTTTCTTAAATCCAATAAGAGGATTTGCTGGATATAACAAACTTTCTACTGGGGAATTTGTTAAAGGTGTTGGTTCTATAGCAATATTCTTATTGCTATTTAATGGTGCAATGTCACTCGTTAATGATGCCAAAGCAATCGAAGCTGGTATTGGATCATTATTAAAGAAAATGCGTGGACATGAAATTGTTTTGATTCCAATTTTAATGTTTATTCTTGCGGTGTGTGGTTCGACATTTAATATGTGTGAACAAACATTGCCTTTGTTCCTAGTTGTAATCCCAATTATGTTTGCTGCTGGATTCGACACAATGACAGGGTTCTTGGTTGTATTTATGTCAGCTGGTGTTGGAGTTATGGCTTCAACAGTCAACCCCGTATTAATTGGTGTTGGAGTTAATGCGCTTAATGGAGCAGTTGAAGGCCTTGATTTACGTGTAATGGATGGTATTGCTTGACGTCTAATTATGTTTGTTGCTCTTACAGCAATTTCAATTCTATGTACAACAATCTATGCCCTAAAAGTTAAGAAGAATCCTCAAAAATCATGTGTTTATTTGTCACAATCACAATTTAAACAAAAATACACATTTGATAAGGATGCTCTTCCTCCTATGACAAGGAAAAGAATGTGAACATTGATTGTTTTTGGTATAGCATTCTTGATGTTAATTGTTGGCTTCATTGACTGAAATACAATTTGTGGTTTTAATGGATTCAATATTGCTCATGATTGATTAATAAAGAATCTTCCATTTATAACATCAATCGATCCAATTGGTACATGAGGAATGATTGAAGCCGGTTTCTTGTTCTTTGTTGCTGCCATTATCATTGGTGCAATCAATTGGAAAGATGCAGGTCACTTTATTTCAACATTGTATGCTGGATGCAAGGACTTTATTGGAGTTGTATTCATTTTGACCGTTGGTAAAGGTTTAGCAATCACATTGACTGATTCTGGTCTTAATAGGGTTGTTGCTGACGGGCTAGGTGGAGTTTTAAGCAAAATTCCAGCAGTAATGTCAATTCTTCTTGTGTTCATTGTAATTGCTTTATTAACAACAATAATCCCTTCATCATCAGGATTATCATCTGCGATGTTCCCAGTAATAGGTCCTGCAATTTGTTCTGTTCCAGCAATTTCTGTTTCCGGTTCAGTAACATCATTTGCTGCTGCAATGGGATGGATGAACTTAATTACTCCTGCAGGTATGCTGCTTCCATTCCTAGAAGTAAGCAAGATGGACTTAGGACAATTCTATAAGTCTGCTTGAAAACAAATTGCTATTCTATTAGTAGCTGGATTGGTGCTATTGATAATAGGAAGCTTTGTTCCAGGAAAGTTGTTCTAAAAAAAGATAAAAAATAATGAGAAAAGTATTGTTTTTCAATACTTTTATTTTTTACAATAGATATTACTATAGGTAAAGAATATGGAAATTTTAGAAATAGAAAATATAGAACCAAAGGAATTAATGTCTTGGTTTAAAAAGATTTGTGCTATTCCTCATGGTTCATATCATGAAGAACAAATCTCAAAATGACTTGCACAACAATGCAAAGATGTTGGCTGTGAAGTTACAGTTTATCCAAACGGTATGATTTTTGCAAAGCAAAAAGCATCTAAAGGTTGTGAAGACTGACCAACAGTATTATTGCAATCACACATGGATATGGTTTTAGCTAAAAACAGATAAAACTGATAAAGATATGGTTAAAGAACCAGTTGAACCATATTATGATACTGAAACTGGACAAATTAGAGCTAAAAATACATCTCTTGGTGGTGATGATGGTATTGGTGTTGCTACTCAATTGGCAATAATGAATCTATTGTTCACGGACCAATTGAACACTTAATAACAGTAAATGAGGAAGATGATCCTGGTAAGTGTCTTGAGGCAATAAAACCAGGAACAATAACTGCCAAATATTACATCAACATTGATGGTGAAGCACTATCAGAATTAACATATGGTGGTGCGGGTTGTACTACAATGAAATATGATTGCAAACTTGCTATGCAAGACAACAATTATAAAGATTGTGAAACTTTCCGTATTTCTTTAACCGGTTTAACTGGAGGGCATTCTGGCCTTAACGTTTGTAGGCCACACATTAACGCCATAACATTCCTTGCTCAGTGTGTTCTTGATTTTGCTCACTTAAATAACATAGAAATCCCCATCTCTGCCTTTAATGGTGGTCCAATTAATAATTCATTACCAATTTTTGCATCAATTGATGTTGTAATGAAACAAAAAGACTTTGATAAATTGAAAAGATTTATTATTGCTCAATTGACAATTGCAAAAAACGTTGCTCAAAAACAAGAAGATCATGCAACAGCATCTTTTAATAAGATTTCTAACCCAAAACGTATTTACTCACCAGAAAATTCAACAAAAATTTTGCTATTTGCTTCGTTAGCACCAAACAAAGTATTTACCCAAACACTTGGTGAAAACAAGATGTTTTCATCTTCTAACTTAGGATTTGTATCTATTGATGATGGTCATGTAAAATTTGATTTCAAGGTTAGAAGTTTTATTGATGGTGAAATTCAAAGAGTTGTTAGAAAAATTTCATCTCTTGGTAGATTGTTTGGCTTCAATGACTATATACAGCAAGGACAACTTTTCTCTTTCATAAATGATTTGAAAGATAATCACGTTGCACAGATATGGGGAGAGTGTTACAAAAAAGTGACTGGCAAAACAATTAAGTGTTTGACTGTGGCTGGTGGACTTGAATGTGCTCTTGTTTGTGTTAAAAATCCAGTTATGGTTGCTAACACAATCAGTATTAACACAACACTATTCAATTGCCACCCCCCTGCAGAAGGATTTAGTGTTCAAGACACAATTCAATTTTGAAAAATAATGAAATTAGTATTAAGTAAGTTGAGTGATTAATTATGAAAAAATATTAGATTTTGAAAAACTAGAACCACGAAGTGTTCTTAAATGATTTAAGAAAATTTGTTCTATACCTCATGGATCTTATAATGAAGGAAAATTATCTGACACATTAAAACAAGAATTGTTAAAGGCTGGTTGTACAGTAAAGCAATTCTCATCTAAAGCCATTGCAATTAAGAAGGCTGCAACAAAAGGTTATGAGAAAAAACCGATCGTTTTGTTACAAGCTCATATGGATATGGTATGTGTTCACCGTCCTGAATTAAAAATAGACATGGCTAAAACACCAGTTAAGCTATTTTATGACCCTGAAGATGGATGCATAAAGTGTGATGGCACAACGCTTGGTGCAGATAATGGAATAGGTGTTGCTACCATTATGGAAATAATGATAAACGACAAATATAAACATGGTCCGCTTGAAGCACTTTTATCTGTTTGTGAAGAAGTTGATGTTGATTACTGTATGTCATCAATTCCTAATAAATTCTTTAAGGCTAAATATTTAATCAATTTGGATCACGACACAAACAATACTGTTTGTGTGTCATGTAATGGCACATCAAGAATTGAATGTAGTAAGAAACTTAATTACAAACCAGTTGCAAAAGGAACAAAGACATATTTAGTTAAGTTATGAGGATTTGCTGGCGGTCACTCTGCACTGCTTGTGTATTACCCAATCGCTAACGCCATTAAATTAATGAATGAAATCCTTTATTCATTTAGTCAAGACAAAGCTAAAATTTCGTTAATTGGTTTGAACGGCGGTAACGCTATGAACGCTTTGCCTTCAAATGTTGAAGCACTCATCCAAATGAATCCAAAAGATGTTCCTGAATTCAAAAAACATTGTAAGAAATTTGTTGAATCAAGTATTAAACTAGCGCAAGGATTAGATGACAAAGCCAAGTTCTCAATTCAACTTGCTTCTAAACAAGAAAAGAAAGCTTGCTCTATCGAAGAATCAGAAAAATTATTCTTATTTTACGCATTTGTTCCAACAGGAATTTTCCGTATGGATATATGTTTAAAACATATATTCTCTTCTGGCAACATTGGAAAAGTTAGAACTGAAAAAGGTGTTCTTTCAAACCAATTTTGTTCACGAAGTTTCTATTTACCTGAATTTGAAAAGCAATATAAAGATATTTGCTATTTAGGTAAATTGGTTGGTATGGGAAATTTCTATAGAGAGATAACTATTCTATCATGATTAACATACGAACCTGAAAACGTTCCAGTTGTTAGTACGTGAGTTAAGTGCCATAAGAAAAAAACAAAAGTTAATCCTGAACTTATGAAAGCTGCTGGTTCGCTCGAAGCTGCCGTTTTGATCGCTAAAAACCCACAACTTGATCAAAATTCAATGGCTGTTGGGCCAAGAATTCGTGATGAACATGGTATCACTGAAAAAGTTTATGTTTCTACAATTAAAACATTCTTTGAAATGCTACTAGATGTCTTGAAGGAGATTAAGTAATGCCTCGTAAGCATCTTGTTGCCAGTCAAACAAATAAAAAACAACAAATGCAAGCTAAAATTTGGCTTAAGCTTGCAAAAGAAATAAAGGCCGCTGCGAAGGTTGGTGGCCCAAATATTGATGCCAACCCAAGATTAAAGGCTACGGTTGATAAAGCTCTAGCAAACAACCTATGGTCAAAAGAAAAAGGTTTTATTAGCTCAAGCATTAATTAACAATCCACACATTTTAGTTATGGATGAGCCAGCTGCCAACCTTGACCCTAAAGCTAGATTGGAACTATTTGAAACTTTAGGAAAGTTAACTAAAGAAGGAAAAGCAATATTTATTTCATCTCACGTTTTGGCTGAAATGGATAAGTATGCGAATGCCGCAACCATTCTAGATGGTGGAAAAATTGTTTTTACTGGTACAACAAAACAATTGTTTGCTAAGTATGCTGATAGAAAACTAAGCGTCAGCGTAAGCAAACCAGAAGTTTTGACTGAATACTCAACTTCGCAAAAAATTAAATTCCAAATTGATGAAATTTCTGGAAACTATATAATTGACTTCCAAACAAAGGATCAAGAAGTTGATTTTATAAATACTCTTCTTGAAAAGAAGATAAAACTTTTATCATTTAACGAAATTGGTAACAAGTTAGACGATATCTACAAAAAATTAGTTAAATTTGGATCTGTAGATACAATGGAACAGGCAAATGGAAACAAATAAAGTAAAAGTAAAATCTCCAAAGTTAGCATATACAGGCTACTTATTTCAAACGTTCTTAAAGCGACCGTTTGGATATATTGTTTCGATTTTATATTTGATTTATTTGGCTGTTATTCTACTTATAGTTCCTAAAGCCGTTGGACTTGAACCATTATATATTTGAACCCTTGGTGGTTTCAATATGCCAATAATGAATTTATTCTTTATTGGTGGGGCAACAGCAAGTATTGCTGTAGCCGTCTTTAGAACGGGAAGGGATGATGGTTTTGATTTAAACATATCAGCTAAACCTTTCACAAAAGGAACTACTGTAGCACTTAAAACATTGGTATATTTATTGATTATGTTATTCCTTATCGGTTTAACAATATTAGTAACGTCACTGATTATGCCTGTCTTTGGTGAATACAATTATGATACAAATCCACTTGGTATACAATTAGCAAAATACCAAGGAATGTTGGTCTCTGTATTCGTAGGTAACATAGTTAATATGTTACTATTTGGTGGTGTATCAGTATTTATTTCTATGGTCGGTGGCCAGGTAATAACAATAATTGGTACTGTTTCGAGCGTTTTCTTGATTGCGTTACTAAATATGCTTTATCCACAAATGCTTAAGAGTGAACTTGATGTTTTAAGTGACAAGTATGATGCAAACATTTCTTCATTTGTTTGCAATACATTAGAACAATACAACAATCCAGACTCTAATCAGCAACCTTTGTGTTTTGCTACAATTCAATGTACTGATGATGACATTTCATATTATAATACATACGAATATTGACTAGGGCCGAATCTGAATCAGGAAGAAAAGGAGCAAATTATATAGATGTTGGAAAACAACTATCTTCCCTTTTCTCAATCAAAGGAATTGATGATAGCAGAATCGAGCAAGCAAAAAAAACTTGGACTTGGAGCAAATAGTAGTTTCAATTACAAAATTGATCAAGATTCTGGTTTATCTAATGCTAACAATATCGAAAACGAAAAATATCCAATAGCATGTTATAGTTCTACAACAATTCAAGGTATGACTTTTCTAAAAGTCATAATGATGGGAGGATTGACTACAACTACTCTATCAGATATCACCTCAAGTTGATATGTTATTTCTACTCTCTATGGTCTTGATTTTAATTCTGTTGTTGTTGTGTCAGATTCAAATAACAGTATCAGTATGTCTAACTATATATTTGATACATACTCATTGCCATATAAAACAATGGCAAATTTGCATTTGACTGAAGAGCAAAAGAATGCAGCCAAAACTTTGTACGACACAACTAAAAACGCATTAACTACTGGTTCGCCATCCACTAAGACTTTTGCTGAGAAATCGTATGAGACAATAGTTGCCGATACTTCTAATACATTTTTCACAGCTAGGACATATGATGATCTTGAGCCTAAAAAACAATTTGAGATTTGTTCTAAAATTCATGTTTATTGAGCTACATTAGCCCAACAAGAGCAAAACGAATCAATTAAAAACTACTTAGGCGGAGATGCGACATTCCCATTCAATTCAATCGAGGTATCTAATTGGTATGGTCATACAAGTGCGAATTTGCGTGCGTTTTACGAGCTAGTTTTTACAGGCGGAATTCAAATTCAACCAGAGGCTTCTGAACAAGCACCAATATATACACACCTAGTAACATCTGAATGTAGATATGCAGAAACATATTCTAATTTATATTCATATGCTGTAACTAGTTTTTATAATAACACAGTTATTATTAGCTTGTGAACTACAATATCAATATTCTTATTTGCTGCTTCAATAGTCGTTTACAAGAAAACAGACTTTAAATAATATGAACAATATATTACAGTTCAAACTAAAGTCCGCGCCTAAAAAACCAGGTTGCTATCTTTGAAAGGATAGCTATGGTGAAATCATATATGTCGGTAAAGCAAATAATATTTATAATCGTGTCCATCAATATTTTAATCGTTTGCATGATTATAAAACATCTCAATTGGTTGCTGATATAGCTGACGTTGAATTTTTTGTTGTAAAAAACGAAAATGAAGCACTAATTTTAGAGAACAATTTAATAAAAAAACATCGACCAAAATATAATATTTTGCTTAAAGATTCATCTGGATATCCATATATTGTTGTAACTGATGAACAACACCCAAGAATTAAATATACAAGAAGCAATTCTAGATACAAAGGAACATATTGTGGTCCTTTTGCAAGTAAACAATTTTTTAAAAAAGAACTGTTTTCTTTATTTGATGCTTTATTTCCTTTGCGCAAATGTGATGTTTTGCCTAAACGCAAATGTTTATATTATGACATTGGTCAATGTTTAGGCCCATGTATTAACAAAGTTTCATCAATTCAATATGATTTAATCAAAGGGAACATTAAAAAGTTTTTTAATGGTGATACGTCTGCGTTAGAAAGACAATTAAAAGTCAGAGAACAACAATTATCTGATCAACTCAAGTTTGAGGAAGCAGATCAATACAAGAAATTACGATGTGCGCTTGAAGAAATTAAACAAGACCAGGTTGTTCAATTTAACACTAAAGAAAATATTGATTTTTTGGGATTTGCTACTCAACAAAATTTGCTCTCTCTTATATTGTTTAGCTACATAAATGGAAAATTAGTTGCTAAGATTCAGGAGATTCATGAATTTTATGATGATATTAATTCAGCGATATCAACATGGCTTTATCAATATTATTCAAAAAGCAAAAACAAACCAAAACACCTGTTTGTTTCTTTGCCAGCCAAAGAATTTAAAGCATTAAACAATGCTTTAGGATTTACCATAACCAAACCATTAAAAGGCAAAAAATATGACATTCTAATGACGGCAATCGATAATGCCATTGCCTACTTAAAAACAAACTATTCTGTATATCTACATGCAAAAAAAGCAAAATTATCAGCCATTTATAATTTGAGCGAAATACTTGGTGTAGATAAAATTAAAAGCATTGTTGCTTTCGACATTTCTAACTTATTTAGTAGTAATAAGGTTGCAGGAATGATTTATGTGAATAATGGTGACTTTGTTAAATCAAAATACCGAAGGTATTTGTTAGATGATAAGTTGTCATCAGATTATGAGTGTATGAAAGATGTAATAGGTAGATTTGTTGATCATCACAAGGATGAACTACCAGACTTAATAATAATGGATGGTGGCAAAATCCAAGTTAATGCAGCATTAGAAGTTTTTGCTGAGAAACGTATAGCTCCCCCAACAATTATTGGATTAGTTAAGAATAACAATCACCAAACTAATGGAATAGTTTATCGAAACAACACCATTAAACTTGACAAGGAGTCAAATTTATATAATTTCTTAGCAAATATTCAAAACGAAGTTCATAACACTGCCATTTCTTTCTATAGAAGAAAACATGAAGAGTCCTTATTCGATACATCTATAATTCCTGATGTTCAGGGTTTATCAAGAACAAAGAAAGAAATGTTACTTGAAAAGTACCATACAGTTTCGCAAATTAAAAAAGCAACACTTTCTGAATTGTCGCAAATCATTGATATTAAAGTTGCTCGAGAGCTTAAGAAAAAATTGTAAATATTAACATATTTTATATGTTAATAAATTCTTATAATAAGTAATAATGGATAAGAAAAACATTAGGAATTTTTGTATTATTGCGCATATCGATCATGGTAAGTCAACCTTATCTGATCGAATTATTGAATCTGCATCTGGTGATAAGATCCACAATATGCAAGACCAAGTTCTTGATAGTATGGAGCTCGAAAGAGAAAGAGGCATTACAATAAAATTAAATGCCATTCAGCTTAAATACCACTCCAGAGTTCATAACGATGATTACATTTTTCATTTGATAGACACTCCGGGACATGTAGACTTTACTTATGAAGTTTCAAGATCTCTTGCTGCTTGCGAGGGAGCAATATTAGTGGCAGATGCGACACAAGGTGTTCAAGCTCAAACAATTTCTAATTTATATTTAGCACTTGATAACAATTTAAGTGTTATTCCAGTAATCAATAAAATTGATTTACCATCAGCTGACATATATAAAACAAAACAACAAATAAAAGAAGTTCTAGGGATTGATGCGTCGGATGTTCCTTGTGTTTCTGCTAAAACAGGTTTACATATTCAAGACATAATCGAGGCAGTTATAGACAAGGTTCCACCACCAATTGATGATGATAAGTCAAAACCTCTTCAAGCACTTATTTTTGATAGTTATTATGATTCATATTTAGGTGCTGTTTGCTATGTTCGAATTAAGAACGGTTCAGTGAAGGTTGGTGACAAAATTAAAATGATGTCAACTGGAGCGGAATTTATAGTTTCTTCTCTTGGAGTTAAGACCCCTCTTGTCGTTAATAAACAAGAATTAGAAGCGGGAGAAGTTGGGTGAATAGCAGCAAGCATTAAAACAATTAAGGATATTGCTGTTGGTGATACTATTACAAACGCAAATTCACCAGCCAAAACACCACTACCAGGTTATAAAAAAGTTCAACCAATGGTGTATTGTGGTTTTTATCCAATCGATAATTCAAAATATGAAGAATTAAAAGTTGCAATAGAAAAAATTAGTTTATCTGATGCATCGCTTGTATATGAATATGAAACATCACAGTCACTTGGGTTTGGTATTCGTTGTGGGTTCCTAGGCCTACTGCACATGGATATTATTAGGGAGAGAATTAGTCGTGAATATAAAATTGATTTAATTGTTACTAGTCCATCAGTTAAATTTTTAATTGATTTGACTAATAAAACAACAATTGAAGTTGATAACCCAGCTAAATTTCCAGAAAGAACAAGAATCGATGAAATTAGAGAACCATATGTAAAAGTATCAATTTTTACTCCAGATGATTATATTGGTGACTTAATGGCGCTATGTCAAAACGCTAGAGGAAAATATGTTAATATGGAGGCCATAGACAACAATCGTAAAGGGATTGTCTATGAAATCCCATTGATCGAAGTCATTTTTAACTTTTTTGATAGATTGAAATCTGTAAGTCGCGGTTTTGCAACAATGGAATACGAATTGGTTGGGTATCAACCATCAGATTTGGTTAAAGTTGACATCCTTTTAAATGGTAAGAAAACCGATGCTTTAAGTTTTATTTGCCATCGAAGTCAAGCTTACCATCGTGCGCAAAGAATTTGTTTGAAATTGAAAGAAAATATTCCGCGGCAACAATTTGAAGTTCCAATTCAAGCCGCAATCGGTAGCAAAATAATTGCTAGAGAAAATATTAGAGCTATGTATAAAAACGTTTTAGCAAAATGTTACGGTGGCGATGTTTCAAGAAAGAAAAAATTACTTGAACAGCAAAAAGAAGGTAAGAAAAAATTAAAAGCTATTGGAAATGTTGAAGTGCCACAAGACGTATTTATAAAAATATTGAACGAGGACGATTAGATAAAAAAATATGACACAAATAAAGGATATTTTGCAACCAGCCAAAACATTTAATGAAGCAAAAGATGCTTTTGCTCAAAACACAAAAGATTATTTTGATGGCTTGGTTAAAAAAAGCAAAATTAACATAGATGCAAATAAAGAATCGTGCAGTAAATATTATGCAAAGGTAGAAGAAAAAAATCACTTCGAGAAAAAAGTAAAATCAACCGGAGTATTAAAGGGTTTTTTATTTTTTTTAGCGGTAGTTTTTTACTTAGCTATGGTTGTTGGAATTTTAACAATTGCTGTACCGCAATTGAAAATTGAACCAATATGAATACCAATTATTCTTATTGTTGGTGGTGTGCTTTTGGGAACTGGAGTGGTTCTTATTTTTGCCTTGTAGTTAATAAAAAACTTAAAAGCCACAAAGCCACAGTTGACAAAGTTTCAAGCGAAATTAAAGAATTGGAAAATGAGTGCTGAAATCAAATGAGTAAATTGAATATTTTGTTTGAATGAGGCACACCTCAAATGTTATTTGAAAGTACACTACCATTAATAAAGATGGATCGTATTTTTACCCCAGGCAGACAAGACATGTTATTTAAAAAATACGGTTATGTTGGCACTGACGAAAACGAATCGGTAGTTGTAGTTCAATCAGGAAGTATTTTAGGTAACCCATTTGCATTGGAAAGAGTATTTTATACATATATGGGTACACAAGTGTATACTGGTTCGATAGTTATTACATGAACTACATGATCAACCGATGCTAACGGACATTCTGTATCTCATCACCATTCTCAAACACTTACAGCATCATTAACTGAACCAAAACCATTTTATGATTATGACACAAGATTAGTGTATGGAAATGATGCCGCGCCAAATCTTTCTTTCGATAGGAAATCAACTAATAAAGATTTAGCATCTATGAGTGAAAAGAAAATAAATAAAATGGTGAAAAAATCTGAAAAGAAGCTAAATAAATTAGCTAAGAAAGATGATTCATTCACACAGATGAGCAATTCGAAGTTTGAAGCGTTGTTTACTTCTACAAATAGAGATAACGAAACTGAATATAGATTGTTATTCACCCCTATTGCTCAGCAAAATATTATCGATTTACTTACATCGCAACCATATGGAGATGATTTTGATTTTTTTAAGGCCGGACCAATCAACCTTGTTAGGTCTAAACATTCACAACGCTTTGATTATCAAGCATCACCGCTTGAATTTGCAAATTTTGATTATGAATTAATTGAAAAACATTTCAACGAATATTGCAATCAATATTTCCAATCATTTTATTTTGATTTAGCACCAATACTTTCAATACCTCTATATCAACAACATAAAGCACTTGAATACATTTACAAGACTTCAGATGGTGTAACAAATTACGAAATTGAATCCTTAGTTAATGGTTATGGATCTAAATATTTCGCTCACCCATCTACAGAAACAGACTGTATTTTAAAATGCAATAAAATAGTAAATAGCAAAGGAAAAGTAAATACAACAATTGATTGTTACTCATATAAAACAGTTGAACACACAACACTAGTTCCCGTTAGGGGTGGCGATGGACATATGCATAATGTACCAGTAATTTGATATGAATATATTCCAATCATGAAATCAACACCAATTACTGTCCTAGATGTATATGGACACAGCCTTGAAAATCCTAAACAAACTGTTGAATCAATTTATAAGAATTTTGGTATAAAGAGTATATATAAACAAAAAGGTATATCCCTACATATGGGAGGGACAAAGGAATAATATATGGCAAATGAATTAGATGAAAAAACTGGGCCTATTAATGAACAAGGCCGCGATGTTAATGTAATCGATAAACAACTTGAAATTAAGACTGGAGCAGGAACAATAATTTTCATTGTTTTATTGTTCATTCTTGGTCTTATTCCAGGTCTTATTTGGTTAATTGTTAAACAAAATAGACAAAGCCATCTTGATGGATTGCAACAGAAGATTCAAAGTAACGCATCTAAGATTGATAATTACTTAGTTCAAAAAGGTGATATCCTAAGAAACGCCGCTGATTTATTAGGCAAAGCTGTATCAATCGACAAAAGCGTTTTCACTGAAATTGCAAAAGCAAGATCGGGCGTTGTTGATGGCAATCACCTATCTAAGAAGAATGAAAATCTAGATAAGATTCAAAAGAAAGTTCAAGTTGCTTTTGAACAATATCCAGAATTAAAATCTCATCAAGCTATTGCTGATTGCATGCAACAAAGTTCATACTTGACAAGAGAAATTACTGCCGCAAGAGATTTGTACAATGATACAGTTCTAGAATGGAATAGAGAAATCTACAAGTGACCAACTAATAAGTACATTGCTAGCAAGAGACACTGAACAACTAGAGTACCATTCATTGCTAGTGCTGAACAAAAAGCAGCAGCTAATGAAAGATACTTTAAATAATATCTAAAATTAACAACAAAAAACTAAGCTTTGCTTAGTTTTTTATTTATATAATTTAATTGAAAAAAGGACTTTGCGAGGTGTTATATGAAAAAGAATATTGTTAAAGAATGAGAAGGGTTTAAACCAGGAAAATGAATGGAGGGAATCAACACTTCTGATTTTATAAAAACAAATTACACACTATATACTGGTGATGATAAATTTTTAGCTGAAGCAACAGACAATATTAAGAAATTATGAAATGAAGTTTCTCAATTAATTAAAAAAGAAAGAGATGCTGGTGGTGTACTTGGTGTTGATCCAAGACCAAGCTTTATTAATGCTTATGGAGCAGGCTACATTGACAAGAAACTTGAACAAATTGTTGGTTTGCAAACTGAAAAACCATTAGTTCGTGCATTTATGCCTCGTGGTGGTGTTAAGATGGCAGTCCAAGCATCTGAACAATATGGTTTCAAGACTGATCCTCAAGCTGTTGAAGCTTATACAAAACATGCCGTTACTCACAATCAAGCCGTATTTGATTGCTACACAAAAGAGATAATGGACGCAAGACACACCCACATTATGACTGGCTTACCTGATACATATGCTCGTGGTAGAGTAATCGGTGATTACCGTAGAATCGCTTTATATGGCGTTGACTATCTAATTAAAGACCGTTTAGCCCAACAAGCAAAGCTTGTAGGTGAAATGGATGATGAAAAAATTAGAACAAGATATGAAATCACTCAACAAGTTAAAGCTCTTAAACAATTAGTTGAAATGGCAAAGGCTTATGGCTTTGATATAACAAAACCCGCAGCAAATGCGAAAGAAGCTATTCAATGAACATATTTTGGTTATTTAGCTGCTGTTAAAGACCAAAATGGCGCAGCAATGTCAATTGGACGTAATTCAACATTCTTTGATATTTACATTGAAAGAGATATCAAGAACGGTTTGCTAAATGAACAAAAAGTTCAAGAGCTTATTGATCATTACGTAATGAAACTAAGAATGATTAGATTTGCAAGAATTGCAAGTTACAACGAATTGTTTGGTGGTGACCCAGTATGGGCGACAGAAACAATCGGTGGTGTTGGCAAAGATGGAAGACCACTTATAACAAAATCTTCTTTCCGTGTTCTTCACACATTAAAGAATATGGGTCCAGCTCCCGAACCAAACTTAACTGTTTTGTGATCTAAAGATTTACCTGAGAACTTTAAATTATTCTGTGCAAAGTATTCAATAGGTTACTCATCTATTCAATACGAATCTGATGATTTGATGAGACCAATTCATGGCGATGACTATGCGATTGCTTGTTGTGTATCACCAATGGCTGTTGGTAAAGAAACTCAACAATTCGGTGCAAGAGCTAACCTTGCTAAAGCTTTGCTTTATGCTATCAATAATGGTAGAGATGAAAAGCATGAAGGTTATAAAATGGGGCCAGAACTAGGAGAACTAGATCACAATAAACCATTGAATTACGACGAAGTTTGAAAACGTTATAAGAAAGTAATGGATTGATTAGCTGGTTTATATGTTAATGCTCTTAACATAATCCATTACAATCACGATCGTTGATATTACGAAGCATTAGAATTTGCTTTGCATGATGTTAATATTAAACGTTTCTTTGCGACTGGAATTGCTGGTTTATCAGTAGTTGTTGATAGTTTATCAGCAATCAAGTATGCAAAGGTAACACCAGTTTGAAAAGATAACATAGCTGTTGACTTTAAGATCGAAGGCGATTTCCCTAAATACGGAAATGATGATGACAAAGTTGACAAAATTGGTAAAGAAGTAATCGAATATTTCTTTAAAGCATTGAAAACTCACAAAACTTACAGAAATGGTGAACACACAATGTCAATTTTGACAATAACATCTAATGTTATGTATGGTGGTGCGACTGGTGCAACACCAGACGGTAGAAAAGCAGGATTCCCATTCGCTCCTGGTGCTAACCCAATGCACGGAAGAGACTGTACTGGAGCTGTTGCAAGTTTATCTTCTGTTGCTAAACTTCCATTTGATTATGCACAAGATGGTATATCTAATACTTTCTCAATCATACCTTCTGCGCTAGGTTATTCAAAAGAAGAACAAGAAACCAACCTTGTAAATATGATGGATGGGTATTTTGCTAAAGGTGCACAGCACCTTAATGTAAACGTTTTAAAACGTGAAACATTGATTGATGCACAAGCGCATCCAGAACAATATCCTCAATTAACAATAAGAGTTTCTGGTTATGCAGTTAACTTCATTAAATTGTCTAAGAAACACCAAGACGAAGTTATTGCCAGAACTTTCCACGACAGAATATAATGCAAGACAAAGTTCAAGTATTTAAGATCGAAAGCTTTGGTGCTGTCGATGGTCCTGGTATAAGATTAGTAATTTTCACTCAAGGTTGTGAATTTAGATGCAAATATTGTCACAACCCAGAAAGTTGATCTGTAAGGAACATAGGAAGCAAAGAAATGTCCGTGAAAGACATAGTTTCTTTATATGAAAAGAATAAAGAATTTTATTCTAAAGGTGGAATAACTATTTCTGGTGGAGAACCTATGCTCCATCCAGAATTTATTAAGAGTTTAGGACAATTATGTCAAAAACATAATATTCATTTAGCTATTGATACTTCTGCATGTAATTTCCTAACAAATAAACAAACTTATGAAGAAGTATTAGATGTTGTTAATCTATGAATTGTAGACATTAAAGCATTAACACCACAAGAACACAAGTTTATAACAGGTTCAGAACAACTAACTGGTATAGAATTTGCTAAATTTTTAGAAAAGAACAAAAAAGAATTCTGAATTAGACAAGTTGTAATCAAATCAATAAATGCAAATAATGATTATTTAGATAAGTTAGCTGCAGTTGTAAAGCAATTTAAGTATTGCAAGAAAACAGAACTTTTATCTTACCATAATTTAGCCCAAGATAAGTATGCTAAATTAGGCATTGATTATCCTCTTAAGAATATTCAAATGCTTTCTTCTAAAGAATTTGAAGATCTCAAGGATTATTTATTAATACAAATTAATAAATAATATAATTAATAGTTACCTTTCTTTGTTGTTTAATAGCTTTAGTTGTAGGATACTTTGTTTACTCAAAGGTATCTGAAAAGATCTTTAGAATCAACCCTAAAAGATTGACTCCTGCTATGGCTGCTCCTGATGGAGTAGATAGAGTTCCATTACCAGTTTGAAAGTCAACATTAATTCAGTTGCTTAATATTGCTGGTACTGGACCAATATTTGGTGCCATATCAGGTGCTTTATTTGGACCTATAGCATATATTTGAATAGTTTTAGGTTGTATTCTTGGTGGTGCTGTTCACAATTACATGTCTGGAATGATATCAATGCGACATAATGGCGAATCAATGGTATCATTAGCTAGACTTTATTTAGGTAAAGGTGCTATGTGAATAATGAGAGTATTCTCATTGGGTGTATTAATTTTAGTAACTGCTTGTTTTATTATTGCACCATCTAACTTGCTTCAAGGTATGACTGGTGGAGCAGTAGCTGCCTGGATTTTGATTAATTATTATCCTTGGTTACTATTTCTTATCAACAATTTTCCCAATTGACAAGGTAATTGGTAAAATTTATCCTATATTTGGTGTTTTATTAATGTTGATGGCTGTATCTGTAATTGGTGCTGTTATGTATCAATCTAATGCTAATGGTCTAAATGCTGTTGGTCAAGCTATGCAAATGCCTGAATTATCATTAGCTAACTTGAAAGATTTTAGTGCTTCAAATGGTGGCGTTTCATGGTGACCATTCATGTTCACAACAATATCTTGTGGTGCTATCTCTGGTTTCCACGCAACACAATCACCAATGGTTGCTAAGTGTGTTAAAGATGAACGTGAAGGCAAAAAAGTCTTCTATGGCGCAATGGTTCTAGAAGGTGTAATAGCTCTTATTTGAGCAGCCGTAGCAATGTCTTATTATGGTGTTACTGTTAATGTTGATGGAGCTAATGGATGAAAACAATTGTCCGATGCACTTAAAGCCGGTTCGGGTCCTGCAAGTGTTGTTCAAACTGTCTGCGAATCTTTATTAGGAAAGTTTGGAATTATTCTTGCGGTCGCGGGAGTCGTTATCTGTCCAATAACCTCGGGAGATACCGCCCTCCGCTCGACGCGGTTAATAATTGCTGAGTGATTTAATATTGATCAAGGAAAGATACAAAATAGAATTTTTGTTACATTACCATTGTTTGGCATTGCAGCCGGACTATCGATATTTGGTATCTTTGATTATGATGGTTTTAACATTTTGTGACAATGATTCGTATGGTGCAACCAAGTATTTGCTGCATTTGCCCTATGAATTGCTTCTGCCTTCCTAATAAAATATGGAAGATACAGGTTTGGATCATTATTGACGGCAATTCCAGCCACATTTATGACGGGCGTCGTTGTTTGCTTCCTTTTCGCCGATACAAAGATGTCATTCGGTCAGTTATATAACTTCAATAATCTTCCGATGATAATCGGTTCAGCAATTGCGGGAGCAGCAATGGCGGCGGCTCTAGCTGTTTACATCTATAAACTTGTAACTGCATCACCACCACGCGAACAACTGCTAGTCAAATTCCCCAAATCAAAGATAGTGCCATTAAAAAGAGCTAAATCTCGTAGTAAATAGAAAAAGTACTAAAGTACTTTTTTATTTATATAATTAAAACGCTCTATGAAATACGAGTGAAAATTTGAAACATATGTAGAAAAAATTAAGTTCGATGTTCTAAGAGAAGTCGCTAGAGCTTGTTATGCCGGTAACTTTAAAGAAATCGAATCAAAACTTCCTGAAATTTTAGTTCCAGGAAGAAAAGCCAACTATCGTTGTTGCGTTTATATGGAACGAGCAATTATGGCTGAAAGAGTTAAAATAATCCGTGGTGGTGAATGAGACGATTTCAACATCATTGACGTTATTCCTATTGCCTGCGACCAATGTCCGATGGGTGGTTACACTGTAACCGAATCGTGTCGTGGTTGTATTGGACATGCTTGTAAACAAGCATGTCCTAAAGGCGCCATTTCTATTGATAACAAACACCGTGCTTCTATAGACAAATCTAAATGTGTTAACTGTGGTCTTTGTGCTAAAGCTTGTCCATTTGGTGCCATTTATAACTTCCGTAGACCTTGCCAAAAAGCTTGTCCAGTTGGTGCAATTGCTATGGATGAAAACTTATCAGCTAAAATCGATTACAGCAAGTGTATTGTTTGTGGTAGTTGTACACAAAAATGTCCATTTGGTGCTATCGCAGCCAAAACATTTATAACTTTTGTAATTGAACATTTAAGAAAGAACATTTTAGCAGAGAAAAAGCGTCCAATTTATGCAATGTTAGCTCCATCAATTGTTGCTCAATTTCCAGGTATATCATTAGCACAAATTGTTGAAGCTTTAAAACTATTAGGTTTTACTGATGTAGTTGAAGTTGCAGTTGGTGCTGACTTTGTAACAAGAAATGAAACAAGAGAACTAGTTGAAAAGAAAATATTAACAAGTTCATGCTGTCCAGCATTCATTTTTTATATTAAAAAGTTCAAACCTGAACTAGCTGACAAAATTAGTCACAACCCAAGTCCAATGGGACAAATTGGTAAGATGGTTAAGCAACAAAGTCCTGACGCTTTAACTGTCTTTATTGGTCCATGTAACGCTAAGAAAGATGAAAGATCAAAACCAGAGGTTAGACCTTTTGTTGATTATGTTCTGACATTTGCTGAACTTAGAGCAATGTTTGCAGCAAGAGATATTGATTTAACACAACTTAAAGGTGTTTTTCTAGACCATGCTTCACCATTTGGTAGAGGTTTTGCTAGAACTGGTGGACTTACTGATGCTGTTATTCAAGCTTTGAAAGAAATGGATATCAATGATTTCAAAGTTTCAGTTTACGCATGTGATGGAATAAGAGAATGTATTAAAGCACTTGATGATTTAGCATCTGGTAAATCACCATACAACTTTATCGAAGGTATGAGTTGTGTAGGTGGTTGTGTTTGTGGTCCCGAAAGTTTGACTCACAACCCTATAGTTGGTAAAATATCTGTTCAAAATCATGGAAAAACAGCAAAATATCAGACTATTGCTGATTCTTTAGCATTTAATACTGGTGAAAACCAACCAATGACTAAGTCTAAATCTGCTGAAAAAACAAATAGCAAGACAACAAATTTAGTGTCTATGACAAAAGATGTTAAACCAAAACCATTACCAAAGGTAATGTCTGCTGAAGAACTTATTAAAGAATCGCCAGAAAATAAACAAAGCGAGCACGAAGATAATAAGTAAATACATTTACTTATTAACGTTAAATATTAATATATAATAAATGTGCATCCTATAGGATGTACATTTATTAAGAAAGAAGAAAATATGTCAACTAACAAAAAATATATTTCAGTAGACGGAAATACAGCTGCTGCCATGATTGGCTATGCTTTATCTGATGTAGCTTGTATTTTCCCTATTACTCCTTCAACACCAATGGCTGAATTGTGTGATGAATGAGGTGCTAAGGGTCAAAAGAACGTCTTTGGTAATACAGTAAAAGTTACTGAAATGCAATCTGAAGGTGGAGCCGCTGGTGCAGTTCATGGTTCTGCTTCAGTTGGTGCATTAACAACAACTTATACTGCTTCTCAAGGATTGTTATTAATGATTCCTAACATGTACAAAATTGCCGCAGAATGTTTACCGGTAGTTTTCCATGTATCAGCAAGAACGCTTGCTGCGCAAGCAATTAACATCTTCGGTGATCACCAAGACGTTATGGCTTGTAGACAAACAGGCTTCTGCATGATGGCTTCTAATAACGTTCAAGAAGCTCATGACTTGGCTTTAATTTCTCACATTGCCGCAATTAATTCATCTTTACCATTTCTTCACTTCTTTGATGGTTTCCGTACTAGCCACGAAATCAACAAGATTGAAGAAATTTCATATGACATCATCAAGAAGATGTTGCCTATGGACAAGATTAATGCTTACAGGAAATCTGGCCACAACCCTAACCACCCAAAATTAATGGGTCCATGTGAAAATGGTGATACTTACTTCCAAAACCGTGAAGCAAACAACAAGAACTATGATAATGCATATGTTGCTGTTGAAAACGCAATGAATGAATTTGCTAAATTAACAGGAAGAAAATATGCTCCATTCAACTATTACGGTGCAGAAGATGCAACTGATGTAATAGTGTTAATGGGATCTGGTGCAGATGCTGTTCATGAATCTCTTGATACATTAATCAAGAAAGAAGGAAAGAAGTGCGGTGTATTAAAAGTTCACTTATACCGTCCATTCAACTCTAAAGCATTTGTTGAAAAACTACCTAGAACAGTTAAGAGATTAACTGTTCTAGATAGAACTAAAGAACCTGGTTCAAATGGTGAGCCTTTATACCAAGATGTTGTAATGGCTCTAAACCAAATGAACAGAACTGATATTAAAACATTAGCAGGTAGATTTGGTTTAGGTGGTAAAGAATTTACACCAACATGTGTATACCAAATTTTCAAGAATATGGCATCAGATAAACCAATTCCAAGATTTACAGTTGGTATCAACGATGATGTAACTCATCTATCATTGCCTGCTCTTGACCATGAAGTACAATTACACAACGACTACTATGAATGCAAATTCTGAGGTCTTGGATCTGATGGTACAATTTCAGCCAACAAATCATCAATCAAGATCGTTGGACAAAACACTAACAAGTACATTCAAGGATTCTTCGAGTACGATTCAAAGAAATCTGGTGGTCTAACAATTTCTCACTTGAGAATGTCTGATGGAATTATTAGATCTCCATATTTCTTACAACATGCTGACTTCATTGCTGTTCATAACTTTACTTATGTAAACAAATACGATGTTCTAGAAGGCTTAAAACCAAATGGTTGCGTTTTATTGAACTCTATTTGACCAGCAAATGAAATCAGTAAACACTTACCTAGAGCATTCAAGGAAAAGATTATCCAACTTAATGCTAAGCTATATACAATCGATGCTTACAAAGTAGCAACTGCTGCTGGTTTAGGCAATAGAATCAATGTTATTATGCAATCTTGTTTCTTTAAGATTACAAACATTATTCCTTATGAAACATGTGAAAAGCAAATGAAAGATTCAGTTATTAAGCTTTACTCACGTAAGGGTGATGCTGTCGTAGCTGCAAACATGAAAGCAATTGATGCTGCAACTAGTGATTTACATGAAGTTGACACAAAAGCATTTGATATGAACACTAACCCAGCACCATTTGATTCATCATACGCTTCTGAATTTTACAAAAATTTCTGTGCTATTATTGATCAACACCGTGGTGACTCGCTTCCAGTAAGTGCGTTCAAACCTGATGGTGCTGTTCCTACAGGAACAACTCGCTTTGAAAAGAGAGCAATTGGTAACACTGTTCCTCAATGAAATGCTGAAAACTGTTTACAATGTGGTCAATGTACTTTAGTTTGTCCACATGCAGCTATTAGATCTAAAGCCATTGCTAAATCGGATCTAGCTAAAGCTCCTCAATCATTTACAACAAAAGATGCTATGGGAGTTAAAGACGCTGCATTTAGAATTCAAGTGTCTGCTGCTGACTGTACAGGCTGTGGCTCATGTACAAAAGTTTGTCCAGCTAATAAGAACAAAGACAAACAAGCATTGGTTATGAAACCAATTAATGATGTTTTAGATGTTGAAAAAGCCAACTGAGACTTCTTTACAACTCTAAAATCTGTTCCAACTCCATTTGCAAAAACAACTGTTAAGGGTATTCAATTTGCTGAACCATACTTTGAATTCTCTGGAGCTTGTGCTGGTTGTGGTGAAACTCCATATATCAAAACAATCTCTCAATTGTTTGGTAAGAGGATGGTTGTTGCTAATGCAACAGGATGTTCATCAATTTATGGTGGTGCGTTCCCAACTGTTCCATACTGTACTGATGCAGAAGGTAAAGGACCAAGCTGAGCCAACTCTCTATTTGAAGACAATGCAGAGTTTGGTTTAGGTATGGCTCTTGGATTGAAATATAGAAGAAATGATTTATATAAACACCTTGATGCTTGTGCTGCTAATGAAAAAGCAACTCCAGCTCTTAAGAAAGCAATTGCTGATGTTGTAGCTCACAAAGATGCTGATGACATTGATCAATTTATTCCAGCTCTTGAAGCTGCTGCTAAGGCTCAAGGACCTCTATGCGATGGCGGTGAATGCCACTGCATGGAAAAGATTCTAACTAACTTAGATCAATTATCTAAGAAATCAGTTTGAATTATTGGTGGTGATGGTTGAGCATACGATATTGGATTTGGTGGTCTAGATCACGTACTTGCTTCTGGTGAAAACGTAAACATCCTAGTTGTTGATACTGAAGTTTACTCTAACACTGGTGGTCAAGCATCTAAATCATCTCCAATGGGTGCTGTTGCTAAATTTACTGCTGCTGGTAAACCAACACGTAAAAAAGACCTTGGTGGTATTGCAATGACATATAAAGATGTATATGTTGCTCAAGTTGCACTTGGTGCAAACCAACAACAATTCATCAACGCTATTAAAGAAGCTGAAGCTTATAATGGTGTTTCATTGATTATTGCTTACGCTCCATGTATTAACCATGGTTTCAACATGTCTAACTCACAAATTGAAATGAAGAAAGCTGTTGACGCTGGTTACTGACAACTATATCGTTACAACCCAACTGCTGCTAAGAAGTTTACGCTTGATTCAACTCCAAACCCTCAAGGTTCATATGCTGACTTCTTAAAAGGTGAAGCAAGATATGCATCACTTGTTAAGAAAGCTCCTGAACAAGCTGCAATTCTTTTCAAAGGATCAGAAGAAAACGCAAAAGAAAAACTTGCTGGTCTAGTTGAATTGAACAAGTAATTTGTAATAAATTAATAAAATTCACACTTGAAAAACAAGTGTGATTTTTATTTGGTCCTTTCGTATTTTTTTTGCTAAATATAATCACCACGAAAGGAGGAAAATATGAGATCTTTTCGTAAAGAAACAGACGAGAGAATAATTAAAACTAAAGATGCGTTAGTTTATGCAATCATTAATTTGATTAAGGAAAATAAAACGATTAAAGTTTTGGATGTATGCCAAAAGGCAAACGTTACACCTATGACTTACTACCATCACTTTTCAAACAAAACCGATTTATTGCAATTTGCAATAAAACAACAATTAAGTTTCTTTTTGCCAATCCCAATAAAGCTTAAGCCAAGCAGTTTTAAGCATTTGATTATTTATTTCATAAAGCAGTTAATTTTGTTTTTTGAAAAAAATAGATCATTAATTATTTGTGCAGCCAATCAAAAGAATGGATTGGCAAACAATTCATATATATCAATTAGTATTCAAACAATTAGAAAACTAATGATAGAAGAAATAATTCTATTGTACGAGAACATAGAGAGAAACGATGCGTATATATGAGCTACAACCATTGTTAATGGTTTATTTAATTTATTATTTGAGTTAATCAAGAGATATGTAAATATAAAAAATATCAACATTTGAACTTCGCTGAAATCAATGTTGATATTAATGCAATAATTGCTATTAGTGTTACATCTTTTCTACAACGTCTACACCAATTAATTTTAGACCATTTTTAATAACTTGAGCAACACAGTTGATCAAGAACAAACGTTGACCAATCAATTCTTTATTGTCAGCATCGCTAATTCTTACTTGTTCATAGTATGTATGGAAAAGCTTAGCTAAATTTGTTAAGTATAAACACATTTTGTGAACTTCGTAAGTCTTAGAAATGTTTTCGATTGTTGGCATAAAGAAGAACAATTGAGTTATTAATTCTTTTTCAACTGGATGAGACAAAAGATTAATATCTTTTATCATTTTTTCTTGCGCCTTTGCTAGTAATTGTTTAATTCTTACATAAGCATATTGAACATAGAATAAACCATTTTCGTTGCTTTTCTTTCCGGCTTTTTCAACATCGATAGTTATGTGTGTATCTAGTGACTGGTTAACAAGATACCATCTTGCTGCATCTTTGCCAATTAGATTGATTAAATCAATAGTAGTAAAACTATTTCCACTACGCTTTGACATTTTGAATTCCTCGCCGTTTTTAGTTAATGAAATCATTTGCATGATACAAACATAAATTTGTTCTTTCTTGTATCCAAGCATTTGAACGGCTATAGTCATTCTATCAACATATGATTTATGGTCAGCACCCCAAACGTTAAATATTTTGTCATACCCTCTCGATAACTTAATGTTGTGGTAGGCAATATCGGGAGTAAAGTATGTGTAGTTGCCTTCTGACTTAACAACAACACGGTCTTTGTCATCGCCGTATGCTGTTGTTTTTAATCACTTAGCACCATCGGCATCATATATATACTTATCTAATTGTTTAAATGTTTTATCAATTAAGTTATGAGCATATATATATGATTCTGGTGATCATAAATTCATTTCAACACCCAATTTATATAAGTGTTCTTTAATTATGCTAAGTAAATGTGTTTTGGCAAAAGTACCAATTTCATTATCAGCTTCTTGGTCTAGAATTTGATTATTATCAAATTTTGTATTAATGAATTTGTCGCCATACTTTTCTTTTAATAACTTAGCTGTATCAACTATTTCTTGAGCATGGTAGCTATCTTCAGGAAGCTCAACTTTTTTCTTGTAAGTTTGTAAATATCTAATCAAAACTGATAGAGCTAATTTTTTTATTTGATTTCCACCATCGTTGATATAGTATTCACGATCAACTTTAATTCCGTTTGCTTCGAAAATTCTAGCTAATGAATCACCATAAGCACCATTTCTTGCGTGCCCTATGTGTAATAAACCGGTAGGGTTAGCAGAAACGAACTCTATATTGTATCAAAGTTTTTTCTTTTCAAATTGACCGTAGTTATCACCACGCGAATTGATTGCTGATAACAATTTAGATCTTACATATTCAGATAAAAAGAAATTTAAAAAACCAGGGCCAGCAACTTCTACTTTGTCAAAAACTTTATCGTTAATTAATTTAGCGATTTGCTGTGCTGCAGCTCTTTTATCACCTTTAATGTTTAAAGACATTACAACATTTGTTGCAAAGTCACCAAACTTAGGATTTCTTGTTTTGTCAACGCTGATGTTTTCTATTTTGGTTAAAGGTGAAGATATTTTGTTTTGTTTTTCGTATTTTTTGATAGCGTTTGCTATGCTTTCTTTAATATACGAAGTGATTGATTTCTTTTTTAGGTTCATATTTATCCTTTTCTTTCGTTTCTAATCTTTCACATACAAAGACTGAACAAGGTTAATTCATTTCTATACTTAATTTTAATATTTTTTATATCATCCATATCAATGTCTTCCTTGGATAGAAAAATCTTTAAACCAATTATGAAGTCTTTGTCCTGTTCACATAAAACATTTTGTTTAAAACATGTGAAAAGAAGAAATTGATTAATAATATCGAGATTAATGTGTGGATATTTTTTTAATGACGATGATATTTCTTCCTCTGAAAGTTTAACTAAGTTTTTCAAATTAATTTTTTTTGAGAGTATGTCATTTGTTATGGCAAGAATTAGCTCTGATTTATCTTTTCCAACAATTTGGTTTAATTTATCATGAGATAATTTGCCAATTCTTCTTGGTTTAATTTTCTTGCATACGGCAATTAGTGATTGCCACTGATTTATTACTTGTTCATTAGATGCGTCAGACGAAATAATTGTATGAATTAAACCGGCATATGGTTTTTTTGACACCCGTACATAAAACGGTTTATCTGGATCGACAAACCTAGCCATTTCTTTGTGTCTAGAAACAAATGAAACGATAATATTTTTTTCAATTTCAACGGTTTTGAAATATGGATTTTTCATGTTGCTTTAATTATATTTAAGATATAGTAGAAAAAAAAACCAGGCTAAAGCCTTGTTGCTATATGTCCTTATTGGAGCGGGTAATGGGAATCGAACCCACATTAATAGCTTGGAAGGCTATAGTTCTACCATTGAACTATACCCGCAACAATGGTGCTGAAAGAGGGACTTGAACCCTCACGATATTGCTATCACAGGATTTTAAGTCCTGTGCGTCTACCATTCCGCCACTTCAGCATTATGGTGCCCCACCGGAGACTCGAACTCCGGACCCCTTCATTAAAAGTGAAATGCTCTACCACTGAGCTAGTGGGACATAATTGGCTGGGTAGGTTGGATTCGAACCAACGCATGTCAGAATCAAAATCTGATGCCTTACCGCTTGGCTACAACCCAATTAATGGTGGACAGAAGTGGATTTGAACCACTGAATCCGAGGGAGGCTGATTTACAGTCAGCTGCGTTTGGCCGCTTCGCTATCTGTCCATAGAAGCACAATTACGTGCTATTTATTATATTTTATAAACGAGAGATTTTTAATATTTTAACTTTATAAGGCTTTTCTACCCCTTTGATTTCGACAATGTCGCCCTCTGTGTGGTCAATTATGGCAATGGCAAGAGGAGAAACGTTGGAAATCTTATCCTCGTCTGGGTTGGCTTCTACTTCACCAACAATGGCATACTCATATGATTCATCGTCAGACATATCAAGAATTTTTACTTTTGCTCCAACCTTAACTTTGTTAATAGCTTTTTTTGATGATTCATCATCAATTATCTCGGCATGATCAACAATCGCTTGATATTCTTTAATTTTTGCTTCAATTTCAGCTTGTCTATTTTTTGCAGCATCATAATCGGCGTTTTCTGATAAGTCACCTTGTTCACGTGCTTCTTGAATAGCCCTAATTACTTTAGGTCTTTCTTCTTGAATTAATCTTTCAAGCTCTTTTTTAATTTCAGATGCTTTTTCTTTTGTTAAAAGTATTTTATCTGCCATAATTATTCTCCTTCTTTGAATGTACAATCCTTAAATCTATATGATAATATGGTATCACCGGTTACTGAACCTTCTTCAGTTATCATTATGCTCATTGTTACTTTATTATTATCGTTATGCCCATACATAATGCTATAACCAACATATTTTTCAGTCTCGCTCAACTCATAGTTGAAATTGAATGTATATGCCTTTTTTTGTTCTTTATATTCAGCACTTCAGTCTGTTAAATATATAGGTTTCTGTTCCATGATGGTATATGAAGCGATAAAGTCGAAGTAAAGACTTTGAGCATCGCCTTCGTTTTTATATCAGATACTACTTGCGGTATTTAGTTGCGCTTGCGTAATATCTCCTTCTTCGTGAACATCAGCATGAGATTTCACGGCATCTTGGACAGCATTTAATGATTTGTATCCGTCTTTGTTTGAATACAAACAATTAATGTCTTGGCCGTAATTAATTGAATAAGGATCATTGCTGCAACTACATGAAGTAATAGCAGGAATTGATACACCCAAAACAGCTAACGGTGTGAATGCTGTGATAACCTTAGTATGTAACTTCATTATTTTTTAGCCGCCTTATTCATGGCTTTAGCGTTTCTAGATTTAATTCGATTAGCTTTGTTTCTATGAATAACACGTTTTCTGCTCAAACTGTCAGCGTTAGAATAAAGTTTATTTAAATCCTTTTTATCTTTTGTGGATCTAACTTTTTTAATATTGTTTTTTAAACCAGATAATACCTTGGCATTTTTAGCATGCCTCTTGTCTGATTGTCTTTTTGTTTTAATGTTTGATTTTATGTTTGCCATATTATGTGCCTTATTTACCTTATTTACATATTTTAATATAAATTAAAATATAATCATTATATTATTTTTCCGGAGGTTGGGAATGCTACAGTCTTTAATGCCAATATTATTGATTGCTATTGTCGGCATCGCCATTTTCTCCTGATATAAAAAGAAAAAGTCTGATCAAAAGACAAATCCCTCTTTGTCCATGAGAAAAAACAAAGACGAAGTTTGACAAGTAATAAAACAATTTTTAAAAGACAACGGTGAGCAAGGTAAAACCATTGCTGATAGTTATGTTTGCAAGAGAGATCACGTTGATATGGTCAATCCTAGCGGCTCTTATATGTACAAAAAAAACAAAAATGCCGAAGTAAAAATTAGGAAATGATTATTAAATCAGAGGAACAAACAAGCAAAAGCTGTCGGAAAACAACAAATTAAGCCTCCAAAGGCGAGAGACTTGTTTGTTGTTGTGTTTGAGACAAAGGATGCTAAAACTGGTGTAGGAGATTTACCACGATGCTTCGAATGTGAGGTTGTGCAAGACAAAATTCCTGGAAAAAAAGAATACTCAAGGAAGGTAGTCATTACAAAGCGTCTTAATTATGACCAAGAAATGGAGTGAATCGCTCCTGTAATGATCGCTGAAGCACAGAAGAATGCTGCTATTGAAAAACGAATTGCAAAACAAAAGGTAGCAGAAAGAAAACGTGAACTAAAACGCCGTGAAAAAGCGCAGAAAAGAGCTCAGAAGCATGCAGACAAAGAATAGAGTTATTTTTATGGGAACGCCAAAAATAGCTGCTGTTTGTTTAGCAGCTATTTTAGAAAATAAAGATATCGATGTTGTGGCTGTTGTATGTCAACCAGATAGACCAACAGGAAGACACAAAGATGTTGTTTTTTCGCCAGTAAAACAATTGGCTATAAAAAATAACATTACTGTTTTGCAAGATGAAAAAGTAGCAAACCTTTACGAAAAGATAAAAGAACTTAGTCCCGACTTGATTTTTACTTGTGCTTTTGGTCAATTTGTTCCATCAAATATTTTGGCTTTGCCAAAATATAAATGTGTAAACTTACACGCATCATTGTTGCCAAAATTAAGAGGCGGAGCTCCAATTCAATGAGCAATAATTAATCAAGAAAAAACAACAGGTTTTACATTGATGTATATGGATAAAAAAATGGATTCAGGAAATATTATTAAGCAATATCAAATTTCCATTGATCCACAAGAAACATATGCATCTTTATACGATAAACTTTGTGTTTTAGCTGGCGATATATTAGCTAAAGATTTTATGATTCTTTTTGATAAAGAATTGAAGTCAAATCCACAAGACGAATCAAAAGTAACTTTTGCATATAACATTACAAGAGAAAATGAAAAGATAAATTGAAATAAATCTAATCTAGAAGTGGATGCACTTATTCGAGGTCTTTATAACAACCCAATAAGTTACACAACTTTTGACGGACAAATTGTTAAAATTCACAAAGCCGTTCCAGTTAAAACCTATTCTCCAGCTAAACCAGGGACAATAGTTCAATTAACTAATCAATATATTGTCGTAGCTTGCAAAGAAAATGGTATCAAACTAGAAATAATTCAATTAGCAGGTAAGAAACCTTTATTGATTAGCCAAATTGTTAATGGCAACCACCCATTTAAGGTTGGTAAATTATTCATCTAGATTTATTTGCCTTGTTAGGGCTAATAAAACGACAATTAAATCATTAATCTTGTCACCAAAATGTTTAATTATTGATTGTTTGCATCTAGCAAAAAGTTTTGTGTTGTATAAAGTAAAGATATACTTTGTTTCGTAACTTGGATCAGTAAGATTTCAAGAAAAATGATAAGGGATTTGGATATTTATTTTGTTGTATAACAAGTAACCAAGACCATTTTTAATAATTTCAATAAGATATTGATTTTTTATACCAAGGTCGAGTTGTTGAGAAGAAATCAATTGATCAAGAAGCGAGAGAAAGTTATCAAAACAATCCATCTTTTTTATCACTTCGTCTAACGAGATGACCGGATTCATTTCTAATTGTTTAAACGCTTCAATTATCGATTTATTTTCGTATATTGAACAAAAGAGTTTTGATCAATCTGTTTTGTTTTTTTTCATTACAGATATTAATGATTTAATATCCGCGCGATTAGCCATTGCAGCCAACGTAAAAGTTATAAAATCACAGTGTTTATCAAAATGCCCGATCAATAATGGCGATAAAAACTTATCGCGAAAAATAAACTTGAACATTGATTTTATTCTTTTTACGTTCTTTTTATTTTTCGTCATTATATTTCTTTTCCAATTCCTCTTTAAGGAAGTCCAAAATACCTTGAACTTTCGAATAATCCATTCGTGTTGGACCGACAACAGAAATTTGTCTTGATTGATTTTCGCCCTTAACACCGACCGTAGCGATAGCTAATTCATTACTTCCAACTTTATCGGAAGATGTAATAAGTCTAGTTTTTCCAGTCTTGTGTTGCTCATAGGCAATTTGTTGTCAAATTGTTGATTCTTCAAGCATGGATAACACTTCGTTTAATTTTTTAACATCTTGGAATTCTGGTTGAGTTGTTAGATATTTTGCACCATGAACAGTTGTTTGATATTGATATTTCAAATCAAATATCTTTTTTATCAACCCCTGCATTATAAATTCGTAGTTTTCGACGCTATTCTTAATTACATCTTTGATTGAGTCGATTTTTTGTGGTAATTTATCAAGCGGTGTATCAATTAAACGATCGTTAAAAATTCTAATACATATTGAAATATCATTTAAGATTTTATCTTCGTTGAATGTTATAGTATTTTTTGTTACGTTACCGCTCGATGTAACGACAATAACTACCGCCATATTGCTATGAATTGGAATTAAATCGATTCGTTTAAGTCTTTCATTCACTTCCCCTGTAGTAACAATGGAAGGTAAATGCAGCGTCTCGTTAATTACAGACATTGATTCATTAATTATTGATTCAATTGAGGTTAATCTCTTTGCAAATATTTTTGTTAACTTTCTCTTTATATCTAAAGAAAGAGAAGGCTGTAAAATTTCATTACGGTAAAATTCATAGCCTAGAGAGGTAGGAATTCTTCCTGATGATGTGTGGGTTTTTTCAATTAATCCTACTTTTTCAAGATAAGCCATCTCATTTCTAATTGTGGCACTTGATAGATCTTTAAAATAATCATGAATCACTTCTTTTGATGAAACTGGTGTTACATCATCGATGTATTGTTCTACAACAATTTTGAACAATTCTTTTTGTCTTGGGGACAGTTTAATGTTTTTCATATTTTTTAATATTAGCACAATAGCTATTCTTTTGCTAATTATAAAATATATTAAATATATTTACATTTTTTTTAATTTTTGATATTATTTAATCGAAAATAATATTTTCAATTATTGAAAAATAAGAAAATGATCAGAAAAAAAACATCGTACAAACTGTTGGCATTAGATCTTGATGGAACATTATTATCGCCAGTTTTACGTAAAGCAAAAAGAACTGATTGTGCTGCCCTACAAGAATACATGTCTTGTGGTGGTCTTTTAATGATTAATACAGGCAGAGCGCCTTGAGCAACGAGAAGTGCTGTTAAGCGTATTAACCGTGCTGGAAAAAACAAAGTTAAGTTATTTTCTTTTTTAAATGGTTCGTATATTAAAGATTTAAATGATTCGACCGTTATTGAGACAAAAGTTAGTCACGCATATGCAACTAAAATTCTTGAGATAGCAAAAAAACACCCCAAAGTTAATGTTTGACTTTACTTACCAAAAGGCATAAATTGCCGTAGTGTTTATGCAAAACCACGCCAATGGTATATGCGTTTTTTCCCTTTATCAAAGGTTGTTCCGTTAGATGAATCGTGAGATTTATCTTGTTACAAGATAGATATTATCTCTATGAACAAGAAAGCTTTAGTCAAGTTGCATCAAGATTTAATTGATCACAACCTAAATCAAATAGTGACAATAGTTCGTTCATCCCCGCATTTAGTAGAAGTTACTGCTCTTGATACAAATAAAGGAAAAGCAATAAATTATTTTGCTCAAAAATATAAAATTGAAAAAAGTGAAGTTGTTGCTATGGGCGATTCATTCAACGATTTATCTGCTTTTAAAAATTCCGGTCTTGCTATTGGAATCAATCCCAAAAATTTAAATCTATTAGAGCACTGTGGTGCAATAATAAAGCACAAATCAAAAGGTGTTGCAAGCGGCATTCGTAGTCTTGTTTTAAAAGAAGTTAATGATAGTAATTTTAAATTCATTTTCACAGATTTGGATGGTACACTCATAGACAGCAAAACGAAGCTGTTCTCTAATGAAACAAAATTTGCATTGCAACAATGTACGAATCACCTTATTCCAATTGCTATAGCTAGCGGTAGAGGAATACGTGACTGTTTAAGAATAGTTAAAGCAATGGAACTAAACCCAAAAACCAATGTCTATATAATTGGCAACAACGGTGCGACCATTTATGATATATTTAGTAATAAATATATTTCTCAATTTCCAATTGATTACAAAACATCAAATAAAATATTTACTGAACTAAAACAACTTGTTAAAGATGCTAATGGTAAGATGGGTTTTGTTGTTCATCCTCATGGATCTGAATTATTATTCTATAACGAAAGCTTCTGAAAACCAGTTAATCTTAGAAAAACAGGTTTTGAAAACAAGTGTGACCCATGAGCTGAAAGTGATTCGATATATATTAATGAATTACCTAAGCGTGTTGATTGCCATAAGTTTGTTGTTAAGTATCCAAATAGTAAATCCGCGAAAGCTGGATTAGATAAACTTATCAAAATTTTCCCTGACATGGAAATTTGTCTGTCATCAGATGTAAATATTGAAATTAATAGAAAGGGTATTAGCAAAGGATTCGCCGCCAAAAAATTGGCTGAAAAAACACATGTTGATTTATCAACAGCAATCGTGTTAGGCGATGGGCAAAACGATATTTCCGTATTTGATATTTGTCCTAATTCATTTGCACCAGACTACGCTCCAGAGGCAGTTAAAGCGAAGGCAAAACATGTTATGCCAAATGCTGGCGCATGTAATTTTGTTTCGACAGTAATCGATCAATGAGTATTAAAGGGAGAAAAAGATGAGTAATAATGCATTTATCCAATTACAGAAGATAGCTAAGAGATACGATGATGGATATCTTGCTTGTAGCAATATTAACATAAACATTGACAAAGGCAAGTTTGTAACAATTTTAGGTCCATCTGGTTGTGGTAAGACAACATTATTAAAAATGTTGGCTGGTTTTGAAATGCCAACTGAAGGAAAAATAATTGTTAATGGAATTGACATCAAGGATTTGCCAATTCATATGCGTCCAACAGCAACTGTTTTCCAAGACTACGCTTTATTCCCTAACATGACAATTTATGACAATATTTGTTATGGTCTTAAAATAATGAGAACCAAACGAGATGATGTTCCACCTGACATGTATGAAAAGTTAGCTAAGGTAAAAAAACAAGCTATTGCCAAGGCAACTAAACAATTTGAAGATCTTAGAAGAGAGCAAGTAATGATTGATAAGGATATTATCAGAGCTAAACTTGCCTACTCGAAAAATGAAGACATTTTTAAAATGCAAGATATGCGTTTTGATCAATTTCAAGCGATCATTTATAACTACGAAAGAAAGATGACAAAGATTGACCCAAACTTCGAAGGTTTCAAGCTAACTAGAAAAAACAAAAGAAAAATTTTGTGAAATAGATTCCGTTCTTTCTTCGGTGCTCATAATTTTATCAATTTTGATACTAGAGGAATGAACTCTATCGAAAAGAGAGTTTACAATTTGATCCGACTTTATACTTATAAACAACCGATTGATAAAAAAGTTGATAAACTCGTTGCAAAATATAATGATGCAGACCAATGGATATCATATTGAGAAAACTATCCTCAAACTGTTGTTGAACAATTTGAAAAGTTTCACACAACTAGACCATTGACTAAACAAGAGATTGCGCAAAAAGCAAAGGAAGCAATCAACTTAGTTGGTCTTGCGGGTAATGAAAATAAATATCCAGGTGACTTATCTGGTGGTATGCAACAACGTGTTGCTCTTGCTAGAGCAATTGTTGTAAAACCAGAAATTCTTCTTCTTGATGAGCCACTTTCCGCTCTAGATGCAAAAGTTCGTAAAAAAATGCAAGAAGAGTTGAAACGAATTCACAATGAATTGAAAATTAACTTCATTCTTGTCACTCACGATCAAGAAGAAGCTCTTCGTTTGTCAGATCAAATAATTGTAATGTCACGTGGTCGAGTTGAACAAATTGGTTCGCCACGAAACATTTATGAACATCCAAGCAACTCATGAGTTGCTAACTTCATTGGTCAAGCAAACTTTGTGGAAGCAACATATCTTGGTAATCAAAAAATTAATGTTGCTGGTCGTGTTGTTAAATATGAAATAACTAACAAAGAACTTGAAATGAGCATGTTAAGAAATTCTACATTCAAATTTTTGATTAGACCAGAAGACATTGAAGTTTGTCATCCAAGCCATGCTTATATGTTTGTAAGAGTTACAAGTGTTTTATATAAAGGAACAACTTACGAAGTAAGATGTGTTTCAAAAGACAAAACTGAAATAATGATTCAAACTAATCAGCATCTTAAAGTTAATGATAAGATTGGTATTAGGTGAGATTTTAAACAAGCAAGTTCTATTATGCCTCGAAGGAGAGACAAATAATGGCAACAAGCATTATTTCTCACAATAGTAAAGCTAATATTAAATTGCTTAAACCAAAAGCTAGATTTAACAAAAAAGCAATTTTGGTTTTTCCGTTTATTATTATGACTCTTTTGTTGTTTATAGTGCCTCTTGTTATGGTTGTAGTTAAAGCGTTTATGCCTACAAGCGAAGGTGATGTTTCATTAAACTGAACAACACTAAATGCATTTATTTGGCAAAAAATATTATTATCAATTGGTTTAGCGTTAGCAGCCACTGCTATCTGTACGCTTCTTGCCTACCCATTTGCTTACATGATGGCTTTTAACAAATCAAAAAGCTTTAAAGCTGTTCTTGTAGTTCTAATTACTACTCCAATTTGATCAAGTTTCTTGGTTAAGTTAATTGGTTTGAAGACGTTCTTTGATATATGTGCCGGTTATTCAAACTCAACATATGGTCACATATTCACAGTTATTGGTATGGTATATATCTATATACCGTTCATGATTCTGCCGATTTATAACGTTTTAGAAGATATGCCTAAAAATTTAATATTTGCTAGTCAAGATTTGGGACAAAACATGGTTAAGACATTCTTTAAGATAGTTGTTCCATATACTAAAACAGCTTTTTATGCTGGTTTAACAATGGTATTCTTACCGACTGTTACAACTGTTGCTGTTCCACAATTTTTAAATAATGCTTCAAACAACTCTACTATTGGAGACATCATTGTACAAGAAGGGGAAGAGGGTTTAATTAGTGACATTGCTTTAGCAAGAAGTAGTTCTCTATCTCTAGTTGTTAGTATTGTTGTATTGGTTTTGTATTTAGTTATAGCTGCTATACCAAAACTATTCAAGTTGAGACATAGGAGGTTTAAATAATGAAATTAGTTGCTAAACCTTCTAGACATATTGGTGCAAGAAGAAGACTTGGTTGATTCTTTAGAAGATTTTATATATTCTTAATCTTGGCCCTTATTTATGTTCCGTTAATTGTTATTATTTTATTAAGTTTCAACGGACAAACAGGCCGTGGTAATGTAATAATGAATTTTTCTACACCAGACATTATTAATTACATTCAGTTATTTAAAGATAATGAATTCTTGAATGCATTATTAAATTCAGCAATAATCTCTATTATTGTTATTCCAGTATCGGTTTTGATTGCTGTTATTACATGTTTTGGTATTTGAAACAGCAAGAACAAATATGTTAATACAATTGTTGGTGCTTCTAAGGTTTCTATTGCAACACCTGAACCAATAACTGCCATTTCATTGGCTTTGTTATTCAATTCAACACTTGTTCCGTTGGGTGTAAGTTTAGGAATGTTTACTGTTTGTCTTGCACACATCAGTTTCTGCACACCTTACGCCATTATTTCAATTTATCCAAGAATGCAAAAGATGCCAAGAAACTTGATTTGAGCAAGCTACGACCTAGGTTATTCTAAATTTAGAACTTTCTTTAAGGTAATAATTCCTTATTTAGCTCCCGCATTATTATCAGCTAGCGCAATTGTTTTAGCTATGAGTCTTGACGACTTCATAATAACTAGCTTAATCAATGGCTCTACACAAACAATCTCTACCGCAATTTATACAACTAGAAAAGGTATAAAGGCCTGAGTTGTAACATTTGGTGCGCTACTTGTTATGTTAACTGCTATTGTGGTTATTATTGTTTCAATAATAAAAGTTAGAAAGAGCAGATCTGCAAACACAAGATGAAAGAAGGGAATCTATGAACAAATTATTAAGTAGAAAAATTTTACCTTCTTTAATCTATATTGCTGGTTGCGGATGCTCATTATCTGGTTTAACTAGTTGTAGCACAGATAATTCCATCCAATTAGCAAACTTTGAAAGTTATATGGATGATCTTTTGATGGATCATTTGGCTGAAACATACGGCGTCAAATATCAATGATATACAGTCACTGAAATGATTGAAACAAAATTTGAATCAGTATATGACATAGCTGTTCCTTGTGGTTATGAGCTCGTTTCTTTATATAAAAGAGGATGACTAGAAAAAATAGAATGAGATAAATTTGGTATTGATGGTGTTTCTAGTTCAACAGATGCGATGAAACTGTTCGCGCAGCCAATTTGAGAAGCTATTGGTCAGATGAATACTCAATTCAATGAATATTTAGAAACAACCGATTTTAATGTTCTTGATTATGGCGTTCCATACTTTGCACAACAATTTATGTTTGCTTACAAGGGTGATAAAATTACAAAATGACAAAAAATCGTTGGTGGTACAACAGAACAACCAACATGATCTGACATCTTATATTCAATTTCACCAAATAATCCAAATTTGGATTCAAGATTCAAAGATAGAAGAATTAGCATGATTGATGATGCCAAATCAATTTTCGATATCGCAAGAATTGTAGAGACCATCGAAGCAGGTGAAACACCAACAAATGAAATGACTGAAGATTCATCAATCGATAGATTGAAACAAACTTTCGGTGCAATAACTAGTAAGGCACGAAGTAATCGCCACACTTTAAATACCGATTCCGGTATTGTTTCGAGAAATTTGGCAGACCACAGTAATAATTCATATATTGCAGCACTTTCTTGGTCTGGTGATGCACTTTATTCAGCGCTTGGTGCAGAAGAATTTACACCCTATTCTGGAGAACAGTTTCATATCATCAAGCCTAGTGATGCTTCACTTGATGAAATTGAATTCATGGTAATGAATAAAAAGAACAACGGAACCGAAAAAGGAGACAGAGTATATAAAGTTGTTAAAGATGTGTGCCTTGATGGCTGTGATGCTGAAGATATTTCAGAACCAGCTACAGAGGAAGAAGATTCTCCTTACAAATATTGAGCAATGCAAAATTGAGATACTGTTAATTACACACCAACCCTTGCCACTATTTATGATTATGTTGTCGACCCCGACTCTGATTATTGGGATTACTATGATGCTGATGATTCTGCAAGACAACTTTACACATCTATTCTTGAGATGTCTGATAAAACAAAAGCTAAGAGTTTGTTCGGCCGAACACTTTCACCATTACAAAATTCTAATACGCATTGAGTGTGACTTGAAGCGCGAGGAAAATTATAGTGTCTAAACAAAAAATAATTTTAGCAATAGAAAGCAGTTGTGATGACACATCCGTTGCTATTATTAAAGGAAACAACATTATCGCTGATGAGACATCAATATCTATGCTAGTGCATAGAAGATATGGTGGTATTGTTCCGGAAGTTGCGAGTCGAAGCCATTGCAAAGAGATTGATAAGGTATGCTCTAAAGCATTAAAAGTTGCAAAAATAAAATTGGCTGACATTGATTACATAGCTTACACATCCGAACCAGGTCTGGTTGGTTCGCTGCATGTAGGAAAAGTGTTTGCTCACACACTTGCAAGACTTTTAAATAAACCATTAATAAAAGTCAACCACATGCTCGGCCATGTGTTTAGTTATTTTGTTGATCATGATATAAAACAATTGAAATTTCCTGTTTTATCATTAGTAGTATCTGGTGGCCATACATTTATTGCTAAGATAACTAGTTTTGATAAATTTACTTATTTAAACGAAACGGTAGATGATGCTGTTGGTGAAACGCTAGATAAAATTGGAAGATTCTTAGGGCTTCCATATCCTGGTGGCATATCGATTGACAAGATTTATAGTTCAAAGCAATTCATAGAATTGGCCCCTAACAAACCAGTTGATGCAAAATTTACTTTTTCTGGAATTAAAACAGCAGCATTAAACAAGATCAACCAATATAAAATGAAAAAGCAAACTGTGCCTGTTAAACTAATTGGTAGCTCAGCATTAGAGTGAATCACAAACGATTTACTTAGAAAACTAGAATATTATTTATCAAAGAACAAAGATGTCAAAACTGTTTTGGTTGGCGGTGGTGTTTCTGCCAATTCAGTTCTAAGAAAGAAATTAATGAAGATTAAAAAAACAAAAGTTTTGTTTCCAACATTAAAATACACAAACGATAATGCAGCAATGATCGCAGCCTATGCAAATTTAAAAAATAAAAACAGTTAATACATTAGAAATGTATTATAATAATATCACCATAAAGAGAGTGGGGAGAGACAAGCTCGATGATCCACCAGCAAAACCTTAATAGGTCAGTGCTAAAGCTTGGACGATGGGATGATAACAATAACTCCTGTCGTTTTGATAGGAGTTTTTCTTTTGGTTAAGGAGAATAAAAATGACAAATAAATATATAGTTACATCTGAATCTGTTGGCAGAGGACACCCAGATAAGATGTGCGACCAAATTGCTGATGCAATACTAGATGAATGTCTAGCACAAGATCCTCAATCAAGAGTTGCTTGTGAAGTTTTTGCAAACGATAGATTAATAGTTATTGGTGGTCAGATAACAACAAAAGGATATGTAGACGTTGTTAAAATAGCTTGAGAAATTTTAAAACCGATAGGTTATAGCGAAAATGATTTTACAATCATTTCTAACATCAATAATCAATCACAGGATATTGCTAAATTAGTTACAAAGACTAATAAAAAACTTGGTGCAGGTGATCAAGGAATGGTTTTTGGTTATGCAACAAACATGACAAAGCAATATATGCCACTCGCAATAACAATTTCCCACGAAATATTGAAGAAAATTGAAGAATTAATTAAAAACAAAAAACTATCATATTGCAAATATGATATGAAATCGCAAGTTTCAGTATCATATATCAACAGAAAACCTCATGTTGAAGCAGTAGTTGTTTCTGTTCAACACAATAGCTCAACTGATTTAACAAAATTGAGAAATGATATTAAAAAACTTGTCATTATTCCTTTACTAAAAAAATTCAAACTTAATACTAATTGCGATTTATATATTAATAAGAACGGAAGATTTGTTATTGGTGGTCCCGTCGGAGATACAGGATTAACTGGAAGAAAAATAATCGTTGATACTTATGGTTCTGTTGCTCATCATGGTGGAGGAGCATTTAGTGGCAAGGATCCAACAAAAATTGATAGAACTGGAGCATATTTTTGCAGATACATCGCAAAGAACGTTGTTGCAGCAAAGTTGGCAGATAGGTGCGAAGTAAGATTAGCATATTGTATAGGTGAACCAAAACCAATGAATATGTTTATTGACTGCTTTGATACAAATAAAGTAAGTATAGATAAAATCTATAAAGCAGTTAAAAAAACATTTGATTTTGACTTATATAATATTATTAAGAGTTTGAAATTGCAATCACCGATTTATCGTCAAACAAGTGTGTATGGACATTTTGGTAAAGAAGGATTGCCATGGGAAAAACTTGATAAAGTTCAATCATTGAAGAGAGCTGTAAATGAATAATAACGAAATGAATGAAAAAATTCTAAATAAGAAATTTAAAAAAGCTGTTTTTTCGGGTTATGATGCCAACGATGTTGATTCTTTCTTTGACACAGTTATTACGTATCTAGAAAATAATGATAAAATGTTAGAATCACATAAAGCGAATATGGCTAAGCAAGAAAAATTAATTGCTGAGCTTCAAACCAAAGTGGCTGAACTACAAAATGAAAATAATAAGCTTTCTTTAACAGTTAAGACATATGAAGATGAAGGTTATGGAAAAAATTGGCTAAAGCCAAACAATCAAAATTAGAGGAGAAATTATGGCAGATAATAAAGAACAAGAAAAACAAATTACAACATCAATTAAGAAGATAAAAGAGCCAGACTTCTCAAAAGAAGTAGTTATTGATAAATTGTTAGCAGACAAAAGAGCAGTTGATTTTCATTTCAATAGAATGAAAAAAGAGTTTGGTGACAAATTAACTGACCAGCAAATTAATGAAAGAATTCATAATTTGGTTGTTAGAGATAATGTTTTTAATGCCGCTATGCATATTCTCGTTCCTTGTTATGAAATCACAATTGATCCAAAGCATCTCCAAGCAATGGTTGACTCTTTGTTAAATGTCGATCTAAAACTAAAAGATGCTCCAGAGGGTTTTGCTAAAGCGTTAGCTAAGAACATGATGGAAAAAGAAATGATTTTTGCCGCTGTTGCTAAGGAATGAAACATCCAAGTATCAGATGAAGAATTAAAAAATACATTGAATGAATATTACAAGCAAACTAATAAACTAATTAGAGATATCTTGAATGACCCAAAACGAATGAACTCATTAAGACAAACAATACTTGAGGAAAAAATAGCAGACTCAATTTGCAAAAAATTAAAATTCAAATTAGATAGAGAAGCAATCTTGAAAAATGCTGCTGCATCACAACAAGCAGCCAAAGAAGCTTCGGCGAAATCAAAAGAACAAAAGCCAACAAAGCAAGAAAAAAAATAAAAGAGGGTTAACCTCTTTTTATTTACAACAGCAACGACATCCTTCAAGCGAGTAAACGCATCCACACTTAATGCGTTGATAAGATCTTGGATGTTTGCATACGTCACAAACTTGTGGAGCTGTTTTTGAATATATTATTCTTCCACAGTTCTGACATTTTCAAGCAACCTTGCCGACCTTTTTAAACATTTTTCCAGTGTTAATTAATTTTAGAAGCGCTAAATATCTCTTTTCGTGTTCAGCTTCAATTTCAGCAATGCCTTCGAATAACTTTGCGATGTCAATGAAACCTTCTTTTCTTGCTTCTTTTGCCATTCTCTTGTACATTTTAGTTCATTCAAAGTTTTCACCTTTAGCCGCATCCTTTAAATTTTGCTTTGTTGATGGAATGGCACCACCATTAATTAATTTGAATCATAGTTTCGCATGTTCTTTTTCGTTGTCAGCTGTTTCTTCAAAGAAATCAGCAACTAAATTGAAACCATCTTTCTTTGCTTGACTAGCGTAGTAAGTGTATTTATTTCTTGCTTGACTTTCGCCAGCAAAAGCTTCCATTAAATTAGCTAAGGTTTTTGTACCTTTTAAACTTTTTTGTTTCATTTTAAATACCTCTAAAAGTATTATAATACTTTTATATTATGAAAATTCATATCGTTTTATTTGAACCAGAAATACCACAAAACACAGGAAATATTGCAAGGACTTGTGTGGGTTTTAATGCAATATTACACATGATTCGACCATATGGTTTTATTATGTCAGATAAGAATCTAAAAAGATCTGGATGTGATTATTGAGATAAGTTAAAATTGGTAGAGCATGATTGCTACAATGACTTTATTAAATCATTAAAACCAAAAGACAAAATTTATTACATAACACGATATGGAAAAAAAGAAGTTTCGCAAATATCTTTGCCAAAAAACAATGGCGACATTTACTTAATGTTTGGTCGCGAGTCGACAGGGATAAGCAAATCAATCTTAGTTAAAAATAAAGATAAAACAATTAGAATTCCAAGTTCTAAAAATGTTCGTAGCTTAAATTTAAGCAACTGTGTTGCTATCTGCATTTATCAAGTAGCAAAACTAAATAAATTTGCTGGTTTAGAGGTTTTTGAACCACACAAAATCAATTATTTAGATAAATAATATAATATATAATCATTTATATTTATGGCAAGTGTAAGAGACACTAACACTGGTAAAACGATAAAGAATCGCGGGCGTGTAAGACGTTTCTTTTCGAAACTTTATCGTGGTTCACGAAAAGTACTTAGAGTCGCTGTTGGACGAACGATCCCACAACGTCTATTTAGACTTTACATTTTAATAGTTATTGTTGGAGCTTTATTGTTATCAGCCCCATTCTGTTTAAAAGTTGTTGATGGTGTACAGGCCAATGGTTTTACTAATTCTACAGGTGACTATGGATTTATTCAAGCTCTGTTTATAGCTTGCTCTGGTTTTAGTGATACCGGTCTTACTCCTATTAGTGTATACCAATACTTTAATTATGGTGGTCAAGTAGTATTAATGATCTTGATTGAGATTGGTGGCATTGGTGTTATTACCATGTTTTACTTTGTTTGAAATTTCTTTAAAAAGAAAGATGATAAGATAGACGTTGGCCAACTATACATAATGCAAGCTGAACGTGGTGGTAGTAAATTATCTCAATCATATCGTGTTATTAAAACCGCCTTAATTTTTATATTTATAACACAATTCGTGTTTATGATAGCATATGCTTTTTGTTTCCGCTACATTCCATCATATGAACAAGCGTTTTTAGATATTGAGCAACAAACAGTTGCATTTACTGGAATTTCATTTAATACAACAACTCCAACCCCTATGTACCACAACTTTGGTCAATCTATGTGGGTTGCCTTGTTTACAACTGTTTCTGCAATGAACAACGCAGGATTTGACAACATTTCTGCAACTTCAATGGCACCTTTTAGAAACGACGTTGGAATTTTATTGCAAACACTTATTGTTATCGAATTAATTATCGGTGGTTTAGGCCACTTTGTATGATTTGACATTATCGAAAAGATTAGATGCAAATCACTTGGCAAAACATACAAGATGACATTGTATACAAAAGTTGCCATCACTGTTTATATTTTAGTTGCAATAATTGGTGTTGCTGGAGCGATTGGAACCGAGTTTATGAATCCATATGCTCAATCAAATATACCTATTGGCATGTACAAGGGAAAAGAAATTTTAATGCGTGATATAACGATTGTTGGAAACCAAAATCAATTCGGTGAGTTTGGTTCTAACCCTGAAGCAAATAAAATATTTGCAATTATTTTCCATTCATTTAACAGTCGTTCATTAGGAATGGAAACAGTTAAAACGAGTGTTTTATTCGAAGGAACAAAGTGACTTATTTCTATATTGATGTTTATTGGTGCGTCGCCTTCTTCTACAGCCGGTGGTATTAGGACGACAACACTAGCCGTAATTATCATTACTATTTGGTGTAAACTTTGCGGAAGAAAAAACGTTTTCTTCTTCAAACGAAGAATCAGTCAAGACACAGTTACACAAGCATTTATGATATTTGTAATTTCGCTTGCTTTAGTATTACTCGGTACACTAATTTTGTGAACTGCAACTCCAATGCCAGATAGTATACGACAAAGCGACTCACACCTTTGGTTTAGTTATGTCGATTTCTTTGTAGAATGTTCATCTGCATATGGTACGGTTGGCTTGTCTACTGGTGCAACTGCACAAACTGCTTGATGAGGATTACTATATTTGGTTATTTTAATGTTTGTTGGTCAGCTTGGTGTTATCAACACATTGCTGTCTTGAACAAGATTCCATCCTCACTTTAACGATATTGAATATCCATACGAAGATATTAAGATCGGATAAGACATTAAATATATGAGCAAAGCTCATATATTTTTTATAATACTTATATGAAAAGATTTATCTTAACAATCGATGAAGGAACAACATCTTTACGTGTTGTATTATTCGATGTCAAAAAACATAAGATTGTTAAACTTGAAAGAGCACAAACTGAATTAATCACTCCAAAAGCTGGATGAGTTGAACAGGATGCGAACGATATCTGAGACAAAACAGTTTTGTGTTTAAAAAAAGTTATGCACAAAATTAATCCTGAAGATGTTTATGGTCTTGGCATAACTAATCAAAGAGAAACTATTGTTGCTTGGGACAAAAAAACAGGTAAGGCATTAAATAATGCTATTATCTGAAAGTGTAGAAGAACCGCTGATTTTTGAGAAGACTTAAAACAATCTAAGTTTGCTAAAATCATACAAGATAAAACTGGTTTAATCGTTAATTCGTATTTTTCTGCCACTAAGATAAAATGATTATTAAACAATTCCAAATCTGTTATTAAAGCGCTTGAAGAACACCGCTTATGTATTGGAACAATCGAAAGTTACTTAGTTTATCGTTTAACTAATCACACAATCTTTGTTACTGATGTAACAAACGCAAGCAGAACTATGCTTTTCAATATCAACACATTAAAGTGAGATGACGAGTTATTGAAACTATTTGGTATCCCTAGAGATATATTACCAATGCCTGTCGACAACGATGAAATTGTTGGTTTTACTAGAATGTTTGATAAACCAATTAAAATTGCTGGTCTGATTGGTGATCAACAATCATCATTGCTAGGTCAAGGTTGCTTTAACAAAGGCCAAATTAAAAATACGTACGGTACTGGTTCATTCATGCTTGCTAATATTGGACACGATCCAATCAAAAGCCAAAATAATCTTTTAACTACAATTGCATATAAAATAAATGGTGTCGTGTCCTATGCGTTGGAAGGAAGCGTTTTCTCGTGTGGTTCAATTATTAATGAAGCAATAAAAAGACGTCTTGCTCCGAACCATAGAAAATTAACACGTTTAGCTTCTAAAGTTCGTGAATCTAATTTATACTTGATTCCCGCCTTTAATGGTCTTGGCTGTCCATATTGAATAATGGATGCTCATGAGCAATTTATCAATAAAACAAAAAATACGTCTAATCAAGAAATCGCTAAAGCTTGTTGAGATTCAATTGCCTACAGGTCATATGATGTCTTTGAGGCAATGATGAAGGATATTAACTTGCAACCAACAAAGCTTTGCGTTGATGGTGGACTAAGTAGAAACAGATATTTGATGCAGTTACAAAGTAATCTATTGCAATTGCCTATTTCTATCGTTAACTTAGAATCGACAGCTATTGGTTCTATTATTTGCACAGGCATTGCAACAAGCGCGTTTAAATTTGATGATTTTGTTTTCAAACCAATAAAAACATTTACTCCAAGCAGGACACAAGAACAAATTCAACCAGTTATAGATGGCTGAAAAGGCGCCATGAAGGAGTATTTAGAAGGACTTAACAATGCCAAGTAAGTTTATTAAAAGTTTTGATGGAAGAGATATATTCTGCTATCTATGAGATAACGTTAAACACCCAAAGGGTGTGGTTCAAATTTTTCATGGGATGGCAGAACACGCAAAAAGATATGAACCTTTTGCAAAAGTACTAAACAAAAATGGTTATATCGTTTTTGCAGACGATCATAGAGCACACGGAAAAACCGCAAACGGTAAAAAATTTGGAACATACGACGGTAAAGATGTTTTTTATGACACACTAATGGATGAAGCATTCTTTAGCACAATGCTTAAGAAAAAATACAATCTTCCTTTATATGTTTTTGGTCATAGCTATGGATCATTTATTGCGCAAGAATACATAACTACATGCAACGAATATGATAAAATAGTAATTTGTGGTTCGGCACTAATGAAAGGCAGACTTGATGTTGCATTTGGAAGATTTCTAACTTGAAACATGAAGTTATTTGCACCAAACAAAGATGCCAAACTAATTGAAAAAATTAATTATTCCTCATATCAAAAATTAGTTGGTAAAGGTTCATGGCTCAACAGCAATAATAATGAAGTAAAAAAGTATTTCGCTGATCCATTTAATGGTAAACCATTATCTAACAAGTTCTATTACAATATGTTTAAAGCATTTAAAAGGATGTATAGGAAATCTACTGTTAATAAAATATCTAAGACTAAACCAATATTTATTATTGCTGGTGATCACGACCCTGTTGGTAACATGGGAAAATCGGTAAAGAAATTGTATGAGTTTTATAATTCAATGAAATTAAATTGTAAACTTAAACTTTATGAAGGCGCACGACATGAAATTTTAAATGAGCCATCCATAAAAGAGCAAGTTTATGATGATGTTTTGTCTTTCTTCAATTCGAAAAAATAATAAAAAATCCGTGTAGTTTTTTATTAACACGGATTTTTAATGGCGTTCACGGGCCGAGTTGAACGGCCAACCTGTTGCTTAGGAGGCAACTGCTCTATCCAAAATTGAGCTACGTGAACAATCTTTATATTATTATATTTTTTAATATAATAATAAGACAAATATTAATTAAGAATTGGAGAACATTGTGTTTAAGCTTTTTAAACTCGGAAACAAAAAAACAAAAGTCTTAGCAATTTTCGCTTTGATTTTTGTTGCTTTGCAAGGCGTGTTTGAGGGTTTTCAAACAATGATGCTTGCAAGGATAATTGATGTGTTAAAAGAAAACCGAGCTGATGTCGACCCTTCATCATTTTGAACCAGAACGGTTTTGTTGTTAGCAAATGCGATTATGTCTTTTGTTTGTGGTATTTTGGGATCGTGACTTGGAACCAAATCATCATTACTTCTAACCGAAACCCTTAGACACAAGATGTTTTATAAATCTGCTGCTCTATCATTTGGTGATATAGATAGAATTTCAACGTCATCAATATTAACCAGAATAACTAACGATGTTCAAAAGTATCAAACTGCTATGCAGTTAGCAATCGCATTATTTATTAGAGCCCCAATAATGTTCTTTTATGGAATAGTTGCAAGTTACATGAAAAGCTGAATGTTTGGTTTGCTATTTACAGCAATTATGTCATTTATGGTGCTTAGCTTTGTTGTTGTTGTTGCAAAAAGAATTGTTCCTTCTTTTGAAAAAGTTCAAGTTGAAATTGATAGCGCCAATGTTGTTGTTCGTGAAAATGTTCTTGGTATAAAAGTTATAAAATCTTTCTGTCTTGAAGAACAACAAGCTAAAAGATTTGCAGTTTCCAACGAAAGCTTGAGTCGGATTTGCTTTTATGTTTCCTTTTATTAATACCATAATGAATGCTGCTGTTGCAGCCATATTTCTAATTGGTGGTTTACAATTTGTTAATGATAAAATTAGAAGCGCTGCCGATATTTACGAATTATTTAATTTATTGATGGTAACCTTAGCATCGGTTATTATTTCTTGTATGGTTGTAATAAACTGTATTAGAGCATTACCATCAGCACGTAGAATTAATGAATTGCTGGATACTGAGCCATCAATTAAGAATTGCGACAATCCTATAAAATTAGATCCAAAAAAATTGGATATTGAATTTAAAAATTTATCTTTTAAATATTTTGATGATGCCAATAACCCAGTTCTTTCAAATATTAATTTGAAAATTAAACAAGGTGAAATGGTTGGTATCGTTGGGCCTACCGGTTCTGGAAAAAACATCACTAATTAGTTTGATATCCAGACTTTATGATTACAAAGAAGATGGAAATAGCCAATTAACTATTGGTGGCACCCCAATAAAGCAAATCGATTTAAAATCATTGCAAGACAATGTTGGTGTCGTTATTCAAGAGAAGATTCTTTTCTCAGGAACCATTAGAGACAACCTTAAATATGGTAATCAAAACGCCACAGATGAAGAATTAATGTCTTGTGCCAAAATCGCTTGCGCTGATTCAGTAATTTTAGATAAGAAAAATGGTCTAGGTGGTGAGGTAGAACAGAGAGGAAGAAACTTCTCTGGCGGTCAACAACAAAGATTATCTATTACAAGAACTTTAGTTAAAAAACCAAATATCTTGATTCTTGATGATTCCACATCAGCTCTTGACATGTTAACTGAAGCTCAACTTCAGGCCAACATTAGACAGAAAATGAAAGGAATGACAATTATCGTTGTTGCTCAGCGCATTTCGTCTGTTAAAGATTGTGATCACATTGTAGTAATGGAAAAAGGCGAAATAGTTGGTTATGGAACACACGACACGCTTAGAAAGAGTAATGAACTTTACCGTTCTATTGTTGTCTCACAAATGGGAGAGGAGGGTTTAACTAAATAGTTATGAAAAGAAGTAGTGGCGCAATGTTTAAAAAACAAAAGATAGCTAAAGGAACTTTCTTCAAAACATTTGGTAGGATGCTTTCTTTATTTAAAGGACAAAGAGCTGTGCTTATTGTTACCGTTGTTCTTTCCCTTATCGAATCTATCTTTATTTGTTCAACAACATTAATTACAGGAATTTTATACAACAAATACATTTTCAATAGCGATCTTATAAAACAAGAATGAATACAATACGTTTTGTTATGTGTTGCCTTTCTTGGTTTATATGTCGTGTCGCAGGCTTTCCTTGCTTTCCATAACATTTGGATGGCAAAAGTATCGGAGAAAGTGATGTACGGTTTAAGAAGATCAACACTTGACAAACTGCATTTATTGCCAGTTAAGTTTTTCGATGTTGTTCCATCTGGTGAAATAATGACTAGAATGTCATCAGATATAGACAATATATCACAGTTAACATCGCAACATCTAAGTTCCATTGCATTTTATTTTGGTTTAATAATTTTTAATACGTTGATGATGTTTTTGATCAACTGGTACTTGGCGCTTGTAACATATATCGCTGTTCCAATCATGATTGTCACAAACATGATAATTGCTAAAAAGGTGCAACCAGCCTTTTTAAAACAACAGAATTCAATTTCCAAGCTAAATGGTTATGCTGAAGAGATGATTTCTGGTACTAAAATCATATCTTTGTTCAGGATGCAGGATAAGTGCGTAAAGGACTTTGATGTAGTTAACCATGATTTAACACAAAATTCATTATTTGCACAAACAGCAAGTAACTTAATGATGCCAATGAATCATTTCTTGACTCGAATAGCAATTACAATTATTGCTGGTTTAGGAATTGGCTTGCTTTTGTTTGCTTTCGATGATTCGACTTACAAGTGGATTACGCACCTATCTGTTTTTCCGGTCGAATTAACCGGAGAAATTAAGCCTGCAACATTATTAATTATTTTTACAATGTTTGCTAGAAACTTTACAGAGGCAATTAATAACTTAGTTCAATCATTCTCCTTTATTTTCCTTGCAACTGCTGGTGCACAACGTGTATTCCAAATTCTTGATGCAAAAGAAGAAAAGGATCTTGATAGTGCAAAACCTTTAAATAAGAATTTCAAAGGAAAGGTTGAAGCAAAGAAGTTATGCTTCGGATATGAAGAAGGCAAATTAATTCTTAAAGATTTGAACTTTATTGCTCAACCAGGACAAATGGTAGCCATTGTTGGTCCAACCGGTGCTGGTAAAACAACAATAACAAATCTTGTTACAAAATTCTATGATTTGAACAGTGGTGATCTTTTATTTGATGATGTGTCAGTAAAAGATATTACAAGAAAATCATTGAGACAAAATATTTCTATTGTCACACAAGATACATTCTTGTTTGCCCAATCCGTTAAAGATAATTTAAGAGCTGGTAGACTTGATGCAACTGATGAAGAAATTGTTCAAGCAGCAAAAGAATGTCATATTCATGACTTTATTATGCAACTGCCTAAGGGTTATGATACAGTGTTACACGACAATGCATCAGACTTGTCCGCTGGACAGAGACAACTGTTAACTATTGCTAGAGCATTCCTTGCTAAGCCAAAAATCGTTATTCTTGATGAAGCTACTTCATCAATTGATACAAAGACCGAATTATTAATTGGCGAAGCAATGGATAAGCTAATGGCAGGTAAAACATGTTTCGTTGTTGCTCACCGATTGTCAACAATAGCTAATGCAGATCAAATTCTTGTTTTAGACAAAGGACAAATCGTTGAAAGAGGAACACACAAGAGCCTATTGGATAAGGGCGGTTTCTATTTCAAACTGTATGATGCTCAATTCAAAAAAGGACAACAACTATAATAATAGGGCTTTGCCCTTTTTTTATTTTGTATAATGTAAGCAAGGGGAAAAAGACCTCTTATGAAACTAAACCACAAACTGGCTGTTCATGCCTATAAATTTGATGGTTCTCTATATCGTACATTTGAATTTCCTAGAGTCATCTATGAAAATAACAAATACCTTATCCTAGACCTTCAAAATTGTCGGATTATTAGTCAGACAAAAAGCAAAAAATTTTATCACTCTCACTCTAAAAAAGATTCATTATGGGTTATTTTTAAAGATGAGTGATACAATTTGTTTGTTACCATCAATGAGGATAAAAAAATAAATTATTATTTTAATGTTGCTTCGCCATACATTTTTGAAGAAGATGCAATTAAATACATCGATTTAGATTTGGATGTGAGAGTAATTGATGTTAACTCACAATTAGAAATCATCAAAGTGCTCGATGAAAGAGAATTTGAAGCTCATGCAAAACAGATGCTCTATCCAAAGAAATTGATAACAAAATCAATAGATGTAAAAGATGAAATTATCAAGAAACTAGAAAACAAAGAATTCCAAAGAATATTTAATGAAGACATATTTAAAAAATTAGAAAAACAAATTAATACAACATCAAGGAAACGTCATGAAAAATAATTTAGAGAAACTATTAAAACAGACTGAAAAATTAATAAAGAGTGAGAGAGAAAATGAGGCTTTATCTCTTTTGGAATCAAATTTGAATGATCCATTATTTTCATTAAAAGAACAAGAAGAAATTAAAGCGAAAATTGATCTTTTGAAAAAATTTATCAGCCAAAACAAATGGGCACTAGAACTTAACAAAGCAGACAAAAATTCTCTAATCAAAATTTTTAATACAAACGGTTACGAAATAACAGTTCTAGATAAAATTTTTGAACGTTTTGCCACACAATTAACAAAAACCGATTTATTAAAACTTGGGCAAGTATTGTTGGATGATTCGATACCAAATGAAGCAAAGATTACTTACTTAAATATTTTTAAAGATTACGAAGTAAAACATGTGTTTGACTATCATAACACTAACACTGGCCGTGATTTTAAAGTTGACACTGGAAAAGATTTTAGTATTAGTAATTTTGAAAAATTATTTTTTGTTCAAGATAAACTATCAGCATTATTTTTTAAAGAAACTAGTAAGGAACAACTATCTAACCAAATAGTTAATGCAATTTACTATTATTATTTTGACGATTATGCACAAATAAAATATTCAAAGGATGAGTTGTTTGATAAGATTGCAAATTACGTTGAAAGAGCATTTAACAGCATATATCCCGAAGACAAAAAATTTAGTGAATGGATAACAAAAATATTAGCCTAATAATTAAAATAACTACATATGTAGTTATTTTTTAATTATTGTTTTATAATTAAACTGTAGTAAAGGGGAAAATAATGGAAAAGAAAAATAAAAACATCTTATTTGCTCTTTCCGGAAGTAAAGAATTAGGAAAAAGAGTAGCTAAGTGTTTAAAAATGCCATTGTCACCTGTTGAAATTAAACATTTCGCTGATGGTGAAACAATGGTTAAGTCGGTTGAGGTTATTAGAAACAAAAATGTTTATATTATCCAATCGACATCTAAACCAGTCAATGAAAACTTAATGGAGTTGTTGATTGCAATTGATTCGTTTAAACGAGCTAGCGCTAAAACAATTACTGTTTTGTTCCCTTACTATGGTTATGCAAGACAAGATCGCAAATCTAACGGACGAGAACCAATTACTTGTAAATTGGTTGCTGATTTAGTCGAAGAAGCTGGTGCAACAAGAGTGGCAGTTATTGATATTCACTCTGTTCAATCGCAAGGTTTCTTCGATATGCCAGTTGATACATGTTCTGCTAGTCAAATAATACTATCAAGCATTGTTAAAGATGCTGGTATTAAAAATACAGTTATTGTTTCACCTGACTATGGTTCTGTTAAACGTGTTCGTGACCTATCAGATGTATATGGTTTACCAGTTGCTATTCTTGATAAAAGAAGACCTGAACCAAATAAAGCTGAAATAGCCAATGTTCTTGGTGATGTAAAGAATAAGAATGTAATAATCGTGGACGATATGATCGATACAGGTGGAACATTGCTTGCTGCCAGCAAGGTGCTAAAGGAAAAAGGCGCAAAGAAAATATTTGCTGGTGCAACTCACGGTTTATTCAGCCACGATGCTATCAAAAACTTTAACAAAGCAATCGCTAAAAAGCAAATTGATAAATTATATATTGGTAACTCAATTGACCATGTATATAAATTAGGTATAAAAGGACTAAAAGTAGTTGACCTTGCTCCGCTTATTGCTGAAATTCTTAAAGTTTACTTGTCTGAAGAAGCTAGATCCATGACCCAACTATACAAAAAAGTTACAAAGAAAATATAAAAGGAAATAAATATGAAAGTAATTAATTCTAAAAACGCTCCTGCAGCTCTTGGCCCATACTGTCAAGCAATTGTTGCTGGTAACACTCTATATATGTCAGGAATGCTAGGTATTGTTCCTGCTACTGGAAACCTAGCTGGAGACACCATTGAAGCTCAAACTAAACAAGTTTTTGCTAATATTGATGCTGTACTAAAAGAAGCTGGATTCCCTAAGGAATCAGTTATTAAGTGTGGTGTATATTTATCAAGCTTAAATGATTTTGCTGGATGTAACAAAGTATATGCTGAATACTTCGGAAACCACAAACCAGCTAGAGCTTGTGTTAGAGCTGAACTTGTAAAACAAGCAAAAGTTGAAATTGATGTAATTGCTGTTAAATAATTAATCGATTTTTCAAAAATAAATTTGTCGTAAGCCCGCATAAAATGAGGCTGGACGACAAATTTTCATTTTTTTCGGAATTTTTGGGGTTTTTTGCAAAAGTATATATGGAGGATGCTCTATAGAGCATAAAATTTATGGAAAACAAATATATAAAAGCAAACTATAATTTTGTCAAGATGTTGACAGCTGCAGAGCTAGTCAAACTATCTAAAACATATAAAGATAATCTTGAAGAAATTGTAGTTCTTATGGAAAGAAAAAAAAGACTCCACAACAACCGCTACAATGATTTGTTCAATGGAACAAGGATGTTTTTCAACAGGTTATTGATAATCAAGAAAAAGACCACAAGTTGTTGCAGAAAGACCACAAACTATTACTTCGGGTTATCAAACTTAATAACTTAAAGCGCTAAAAAAATAGAGGATTAACCTCTATTTTTTGTTTATACTCTCATATTCACAAGCCCCTGTAATGCCTTTGTACTTTTTAAATAATGTTAAGCTAACAATTGCACTCGGCAAAGAAATAGTTAACCCCAACGATATTACAAAAGAGAGAAGATAAATAACCGCTTGAGAATATTGGATAACTAATGATAGTAATGATAAAATCGTTCCGAATAGCAATCCGACGAAGTCAACAATATTGAATATGAGTGACACAATCCATATGCTATTATTTCTGCCACTTTTATCTCTATTCAAAATTATAGTTTTAATCATTGTTCCAGCAATTATGGCAGAGATAAGAGAAAAGGCAAAGGTAAAAATGCCACAAATAATATATGAGATGTATACGAATCTATGTGTCGAATCAGGAACATTGGGATTCATAACCGAGAATAGCAAAATAAATTGAGAGAGAGCGAAATAAGAAAAGACGAAATGTTTAGCGAAATTGTTCTCTTAAAAAGTTTTCATTTTTTTATTTCCATAATAAAACCTCTAAAACCATTTTATTTTTATTTTTTTTCGGAAATTTTCCTATTTTTTGCAAAAGTATAAGTATGGGAAATATTAGTTTATTAAAAAAGGTGGTATGTGCAGCTTCCACCATTCAATCCGCTGCAATGATAACATCATTATCATGCTGTGCTGATAAAGCTGATACAAAAGTATTATCATCAATCTCTTTTTCGCTGCCGCAATCTTCATTAGAAGTAAAACAAGGAAATCAAACTAAAACTAGTGGTTGTGTGCAGGTCGAATGCTTTGATCAATATGGACAGCATTTAACTGCCAATACAGACGTAATTGTTGATTCTACAGATAATAATGGATACGGTGACATAGTATGAGTTGATGAAGAGATGAAAATCAACGTGAGTGGATTAGCAAATCCTGGTAGTTATGAGTTTGTTTTGCACGCACAAGACTCCAGCGGAAAGGTAAAATCACAATTTAAAAGCTTTAGCGTCCTAATCGAACAAACCGAACCAGAGATCGTTCCACCTGATAACTTAGAGATAGAGACTTCAGGTAATTCATTCTTTTTCACCCAAGGTGGAAGCTATATGACATTAAAATCGATAGCAACCAGAGAAGGGTATGATGAAATTGATGTAGATAACAACTGCTACTGAAGAGTAATATCCTATTGAGGGCCAAAACAAGGCGATTTGAATGATAAATCACTCTTTTATCTCAAAGAATATGGTCCAACATGTCAAATAACAATGTCAAACGATATAGATGACACTTATATCGGAGAATATTCGATTGAGGTATTTACAAAGAGTATATCTAATCCCGATTTGTATGTTATTACAACCATAACAATCAATTGTGTTGATGGCTGCTCATATGTAGACGAGACAACGGGTCTTTCATACTCTCGAACAAACGTTAATGAAACGTGAGGAATTTCGAAAGCTGAAAACAAAACACAAACGATTTGACCAGAACAAGTTCTGAATGAAATTTATGGTAGCAAAGTTACTTCTATACGTGAAAACTTTGCAGCCATTTCATCAATGCTCGTTACCGTTATTTTGCCCGAATGAATAGAAACGATTGAAGATTCCGCTTTTGCGGAAGAAAGATCGTTATATGGTCTAGCAATGCCAGGAGTTAAATACGTTGGTAACAATGCATTTTATAATTGTACCCATGTTTCTCTCTTTACAACATATTCGCAGCCGCAACTTGTTCATATTGGTGAAAACAGTTTTTATAATTGCTCAAAGTTAAAGTTAAATATTCAACAACCAGCTATTGCTGTCGACGACTGTGCATTTGCTAAATCCGGTGTAGATCAAATAATATTTGGGTCATCAATTGAGTCAATTGGTTCAAATGTTTTTGATGAATGTTCTGGTTTGGAAACAATTGAAATATTAAATGAAGAACCTCCACTTCTGTCCGGTCCGTTGTTTTCCACATCAACATCATTAAAACAAATTAAAGTACCATCAAAATCGTTAGAAAAGTATAAAAATACCGGAATTTGAGCCAATTATGCTGATTTAATGGTTGGAATATAGGTAATTTTTAAGATAAAAAACGCTTTGCGTTTTTTATTTTTGTTAATAATTTGTGGAAAAAATGTGTGTTGTTTGTCGTTGTACAACCACATTTTTTTCTCTCCTAAAAAAATAAAATTTAAATATTTTTTTATTTTTACCGTTTATATATAATATATAAACTATTTTAGAAAAGTGATACACCAAAAAGTGTTGTCGTTGTTCTAAACAATAGTGAACAAAGAAAAAACTAAAAGGAAATGTTATGAAACAAGAATTGAGAATCAAATTGTTTTCTTACGATCAGGCATCTCTTGATCAATCAACTAAGAAAATAATTGAAATCGCAAGAAATAACAATTGTGACATTAAGGGTCCAATTCCTTTACCAACACGTAAAGAAATCATTACTATTTGTCGTGCACCACACGTAAATAAATCTTCAATGGAACAATTCGAAAAAAGAACTCATAAACGTTTAATCGTTTTGAGTAACATTAACCCTAAAGTGATGGATAGCTTAAAGAGATTAAGCATTCCTTCTTCTGTTGAATTCCAAATCGTTTTGTAGGAGATACCAACTATGAAATGTGTATTAGGAAAGAAAATAGGAATGGTTCAATTGTTCGATGAAACTGGTAAGGTTTGACCAGCTACAGTCGTTTATTGCGAACCAAATAGGGTAATTCAAGTTAAAGATAAAGCTATCAAGGTTGGTTTTGATAGTGTTGACGGCAAGAAGCTTAACAAAGCACAACTTGGCGTCTTTAAAGCAGTTAAGTCTGACAAAAACTACAGGCAAATTCATGAATTTGCAAATGTAACCGGTTTTAAAGTTGGTGACGAATTAAAAGCTAATCAATTTAAACCTGGTGAATTTGTTGATGTGCAAGGTACAACAAAAGGTCGTGGATTTACTGGAGCAATTAAGAGATGAAACTTTAAAATTGGTCCGTTAAGTCACGGTGCAGGTTATCCACACAGATACCAAGGTTCAATTGCTATGGGTCGTGGTGGTAGTCAAGCACAAAGAGTTAGAAAAGGCCAAAGAATGTCTGGACATTATGGTTGTGAATTGGTAACAATTCAAAACCTACAAGTTCTTTTCGTTAATGATGCAGATAACACAATGACAATTTTCGGAGCCATCCCTGGCCCTGCTAATGGTGTTGTCTTCATCAAGAATTCTGTTAAGAGAACAAAACCTGTAATTCCTCCAGTTATTATTACAAAAGAAAACATGGAAGCAGTTCAAGAAAAGAACGAGAAGCTTCAAGACAAAGAAGCAGTTAAACAAGCAAACGAAGCTATGGATAAAGCAGATGCAGCTAAAGCTGAAGCAGAAAAAAGAGAAAAAGAAGCTGCAGCTCAAGCTAAGAAAGAACAAGAAAAAGCTGCTGCCAAAGCTTCTGGCAAGCCAACGCAAGGAGGTAAATAATTATGGAAAAACTAAACATTATTGATTTATCTGGTAAAACAGTTGGTGAATTTGTACCAAATTTAAAAGAAGTAAAAGCTTCTAGTCAAGTTTTATTTGACCAAATTATTGCTGAAACTGCTGGTAGAAGACAAGGAACACACTCAACTTTGACAAAAGCTGAAGTTCGTGGTGGTGGTAGAAAACCAGTTCCTCAAAAACATACAGGTAATGCTCGTCAAGGTTCAATTAGAAACCCCCACTACGTAGGTGGTGGTGTTGCTTTTGGACCTAAGCCAAACAGAAACTATAAATTTAAAGTAAATAAAAAAGTTAGTCAAGCAGCTCTAGCTATGGCTCTTAACCAAAACGCTAAAAATTTCATCATCATTGATGATGCTGCTTGCCAAAAAGCTAAAACTAAAGACTTCGCTAAACTATTAAAAGTGCTAAAAATTTATTGACAAAGAATTTTGTTTGTTTTATGTGCTAAAGACACAAAGGCTATAAAGGCAACTAAGAATATTGCTAAGGCTCAAACAAAATTTGCAAAGCAAGTCTCTGCATACGACGTTTTAGCGGCTAAGAAAATAATTCTTTGCGCAAGTGCAGCTAAAGATCTTTTAGGAGGTAAGAAATAATGCAATTAACTAATGTTATTCTTAAACCTTACTTAACTGAAAAAAGTTATTCAAAGAGAGTAGAAGATAAGAAAAAATATGCTTTCATTGTAAATATCAAAGCAACAAAGAAAGATATTGAATTAGCTTTTGCTTCTATCTTTGATATTGAACCTGAAGCTGTTACTACAATGATTAGAAAATCTGTAGCAACTAGAACTGGTACAATGCATCCAGGATATACAAAAGCATTTAAAATTGCTTATATTACTTTACCAAATGGTAAAGATATCGCTATATCTAAAGAAGACTTTGAAGCTAAAGCTAAACAAGCTTCAGCTAATGCTACAGTAAAAGCTGATAAACCTGCAGCTAAAGAAGTAGCTAAACCAGTTGCTAAAGAAGTTAAACAAGAAACTAAAGTTGAAACTTCTGAAAAGAAAACTGCTTGAAGAAAGCAAACAAATAAAAATCACTAAGGAGGTAGACTATGGCAATTAAATATAAAAAGAC